>JBNKUQ010000108.1:0-9441 GCA_050298695.1 Cellvibrionaceae bacterium | reverse complement strand
TAATTCAATGCATTGTGAGCATGCTCAAGGGTATCACATTGGCAGGCCAATGCCTGCGGAAGAGTTTGAAAAGTGGTATGCCGAATACACCGGAAAAAAATAAGGGACCTCTAAAAATTGTCTTTTTCGAGATGGCGGCGTCAGCGCTGTGTTCGAATCCTCATTTTAAGAAGTACCCATAAATAAATTAAAGTACTGATGTTTCTCTTAATTTTTTTACATCGTCCAAGCGCTTTTTAGCGCTCGCTATTTCTTCTTTGCTGTCCCCAAATTTTTTGATCAAATTATTGAGTTGGTTTTCAGCGCTGTCAAAGTCGCCGTAAAGAATAAAATATTCAGCTCTAGCTTTATGTAGCGTTAAGATATCACCGGCAAGTCCTGCAAGTTCTGCGAGATGGTACCAAACAAAAGGGTCCTCGGGGCGCGTGTTACGTAATTTATTCAACACATCTGCTGCTTCTTTAGGTTTGTTGGCCGTTGCCAGTAAGCGGCTGTAATGAATAGTTAGCGCATAGCTATCTGGTTTTTTTTGTAATGCATTTTCTAAGCGAACAATGGCTTGATCGATATTGTCAATGCCGACGTCGATATCTGCTTGAGCACTGATCAGCATAGGGTTTTCTGGATATTGTTCTATCAGAGGTGCTAGAGTCGATTGCGCTTTTTCAAAATCTTTCGCCGCAATTAATGCGAGTGTTAAACCATATCGACTTCCTTCTTTGGATGGGCTGAAGCCTTTAAGTTCACTTTCGAAGCGAGCAATGGCTTGTTGAGGCGTCTCTTCCTGGACAAACAATACGCGAGATCGAGTTAGGTCATAGTCTAAACTGGATGGTGCATTTTTATCGGGGTATTCGCGCGCACGGTTTTCGGCATCAGCTATACGCTTTGCTGTGACGGGGTGCGTTAATAAAAATTCCGGCGGTTCCGCTGAATACTGTGAGGCCCGCTGCATTTGCTCAAACATTGCCGCCATGGAATGCGCATCAAATCCGGCATTCACTAGGGTTGTCATGCCGAGACGATCGGCTTCTTCTTCAAATATGCGACTAAAACGCAATTGCTGATCGATAAGCCCTGCTTGCGTGGCTTGTATCGCGGCGACACCCGCTTCACCACCACCTGTTGCGGCAATAATTAAACTGCCCAATAAGGCCGCCATGCCGATGAGTTGTTGTCCCTTTTGTTGTTCGACACCACGTGCATAATGGCGTTGACTCAAGTGAGCTAATTCGTGGGCTAATACACTGGCAAATTGGTCTTCTGTTTGAGCATAGTTATAGAGTCCGGTATTAACACCAATAATCCCACCGGGAACAGCAAAGGCATTCAGGGTGTCATTTTTAACAATGACCAGTGAAAATTCACTCCCTGCCGCTTTGTTTTGCTCCGATAGTTGCTGTAGCAAGTTTTCGGTGTACTCGATCAGGTAGGGATCAGAGGTAATAGGGACTTGACGTCGGTAAAGTCTTAGCCAAGTTTTGCCTAGTCGTCTCTCTTCGCGTATGGAGGCCGCGGATACGTCTTCACCAATACTGGGGAGCTCATTATTCGCGATGGCAGAGGGTATATGTATACTGCTTAATAATAAACAGAAGCAGTATACATATACCATATTTATAAGTGAATGATTTCCCTTTGGGATAGACATACTAAAACTAACTCTACTAATTATAAAATTTTATCTTAGGGCTTATTGTGACACATTAACGGAATATTGCGTTATTTCCTCATTGATATTGTGACATCATTGAAATTAACAATACCTGAATGGGAGTATTATCTGTTCTACTTAATTAGTCAAAGTAGGAGCAAACTAAGGTTCTATCCAAGGTTCTATAAAATCTCAACCTGATTTTCAGTAAAACTCGTTTATGACAATCCCTTTTTCCATAAGTTGCTGATTAAACTGTTGCTCTTCTGTGGAAAAATCAGCAAGGCTATGTATTGATATTTCTTTTAAGGAGGGTAAATGTTCGACACCCTGCAGAGAAGTGACATCAAACTCGTTAGTCTCCCCATCCCAATAACGAAAAATATAGGAATAAATATCCAGAGAAGCTTCACAATATAATTTGTCGACTTTGGCTAGCAATTCCACGGATAATGGATAGTGAATCAAATAATTGCGGCATGCATCAATAGAGTGGTAGCCACTAATGACTGTATCGTTGTCAAAATCGATGTAACGACCCAAAACAAATGATGCCATCTCCTCTGGTTTACCCAGGTCAATATGTCCATCACTTTGAAGCATACCAAGTACAACTAGTTTTAAGTTGTCATCTTTAAATAATTTATTCTGCTCGATAACTGGCTGAGGATAGTCTTTGCTAAAATCATATTCTTCTTTTTTCGGATAGATTGCAGAGGGATTTTCTATTTCGATACTGACAAGAGAGTCGTTTCGAAAAGATAGGGTTAATTTATTATTTAATGACACCAATTGAGAAAATCGTCTAAAACCTTCTTTATCACAGTGTTCTTCTTTAAGATTAGGTTTTTGTGCTAGTGCATCCTGCATGGAGATACCAATACGCAAATTCTCAATGACACGTTTTGGCGGAAAACTACTAAAATAGCTTACCTTGCCTATTTTGCCTTCGACATCAATACATAAGCTGCAAGTATATTTGAAGGGGTAAATTTTACCTTCATCCGCTGCTCTTAGTTTTCGCCAGTGGGATAGCAATATATCTTTACAATCGGTATATAAAACTCCGGGACGCAATTCACTAAATGCAACAAAATCTATCTTTTTACTGGGGTTACTCATTGCTGATCCTCCATATCAATATTTGCCCTTCATACTGTGATATCAGTGGTGTTAACGAAGCGAAGAAGAGAGTATTATCTGTCCCGCTTAATTAGTCAAAGCATCATGTGGCGGAATCCTAGGAATAGTTCGCTATTTTCTTTATGTGTTTTTGACGCTATCGTATTTGATTAAGGGTTTGTGGATATAATTATAAGCTTTCTGCTACCGAGCCTCCGGAGAAAATGTTGTACATTAAATATACAGTCGACGCGCTTGATTTGCCTTGCCCAGCCCCTTTGCTCAAAGCCCGACAGGGTTTAAAAAATATCAATGTTGGAGAATTCATAGAAGTCATTGCAAATGACGCGGCTTCTGTGCGTGATTTTCATCGTTTTGCCGAACTAACCTCACATAAATTGGTCAAGTTTGAACAATCTGCTCAACGCTATCGCTACGTGTTAGAGAAAGGAGCAGACTGAGGATATTATGATTTCTGTTTTACGTAATTGGATCGATCGCTATTTTCACAATGAAGAATCGGTATTGGTGGTAGTACTACTGATACTATCAATGATTGTGATATGGACAATGGGAGATGTTCTGGGCCCTGTTTTGGCATCCGTTATTATTGCTTTTTTGATGCAAGGTATGGTGTTGTGGCTAAATGCAAAGGGTGTTCCGCATTTGTTATCGGTAATATTGGCTGTTATGTTATTAATGGGAATGATGACAGGCATTATGATTTTTTTAATCCCAGTGATATGGCAGCAATCTGTCAAACTCTTTAACGAATTGCCAGGCATGTTAATACAGGGAAGGGAGCTGCTTTTGCATTTGCCAGAACGGTACCCATCTTTTATTAGCGAAAATCAAATAGAGCAACTCATCAGACATTCCAGTAACGAGCTTGCCGAATTTGGTCAATATGTGGTTTCTTTTTCCATTGCGAATTTGCCGGTTTTATTTGTGATTTTGTTGTATTTAATTTTAGTGCCATTACTGGTGTTCTTTTTTCTAAAAGATGGGAAGGGGATGTTGCATTGGATCGGAACGCTATTACCTAAGGAGCGGCCCGTCATGAGTAAAATATGGGAAGAAATGAATCTGCAAATTGCTAATTATGTTAGGGGTAAATTTACAGAAATTCTCTTGGTTGGCGCGACATCTTGTGTGGCATTTGTCATTCTCGATTTAAAGTACGCGATGTTGCTAGGTTTGATGGTGGGTTTGTCTGTCGTTATCCCTTATGTTGGTGCGGTCGTGGTGACGATTCCTGTGATGTTAATTGGGTATTTTCAGTGGGGTTTTGGTGGTGAACTGGCTGTACTGGCTATCGTATATTTAGCCATACAGGGGATTGATGGCAATGTTTTGGTCCCCATATTATTTTCTGAGGCGGTTAAGCTTCACCCCGTAGCAATCATATTAGCCGTATTGGTCTTTGGCGGTCTATGGGGTTTTTGGGGGGTATTTTTTGCCATTCCTTTGGCTACTTTAGTGAAGGCGATAAGTAATGCTTGGCCAACAAAAACGACAACAGTTGTGGAAACCATGGTGTCTGATGCTAATGGTAGCGAATCTATTTAGAGGCTGTTGATAGCGCCAATTGGTGTTGGCTTCGAATATATACAAGCGACTTAAAAAGAGTACACAGAGTTAATGTCAATATAATTTTTCTTTCGTCGTCATTCTCACGTCGGCGGGAATCCAGGAATTAATCAATACGTTTAAGTCTGGAACCCCACCTGCGCGGAGATGACAATGTATTCTTTTTAAGTGTCTCGGTAGTAATATGGCAGGACGGCAAAGGGGCTTTCTTGTCTTAATCTCATTAATACATTTACAGTGGAATAAAATATGTCCATATCAAGGATAACCTGCGTTATTGTTACTTTTTTATTAATTCATACTTACTCATATGCAACAACGATTAATAAAGGGGATATTGATGACCGCGTTTATCGCTATCAAGTTTTAGAAAACCAGTTAAAAGTTTTATTCATTTCTGATCCGAATGCTGATAAAGCCGCTGCTGCATTGAATGTAGAGGTGGGTAGCTACCATGACCCCGTCGATAGACAAGGTTTAGCCCACTTTCTAGAGCATATGCTTTTTTTAGGGACAAAAAAATATCCAGAAGCGGATGAGTACCAGGCATTTATCAGCGACAGTGGCGGTTCTCACAATGCCTATACTAGTAGTCATAACACCAACTATTTTTTTGATGTTGAAAATAAACAATTAGATGCGGCTTTAGATCGTTTCTCTCAATTTTTTGTTGCGCCATTGTTCGATGAGTTTTATGTTGACAGAGAGCGCAACGCAGTTCATTCCGAATACCAAGCACGTATACAAGATGATTCCCGCCGTGGCTATGATGTTTATCGTAGTGTTATCAACCCTAAACATCCTCAGTCAAAATTTAATGTGGGTAGCTTAACGACCTTGGCAGATCGCCCTAAAGATTTAGTTCGCGATGATTTACTGACTTTTTATCAGCAACATTATTCAGCCAATAAAATGTCTTTGGTTGTTTTAGGTAATTATTCTATCGCTGAATTGCGAAAAATGGTTGAGCAGCGATTTGCGGAGATCCCGCTTAATAAAGATGCGCATAATGAATCGATATCTAAAGAGGCTTTGTTTGAGTCAGGTCGGCTTCCTATGGAGGTTCTCAGTCGTCCGATTAAAGAATTGCGTGAGATGACCCTAAGTTTTTCACTTCCCTCAATTGCTGAATATTACAAAGAAAAACCACTCGACTTTGTTGCTTATATTCTTGGGCATGAAGGCAAAGGTAGTTTGTTATCCCTGCTAAAACAACAGGGCTTTGCAGAAGGTTTATCTGCCGGTGGGCATGATAAAAATGATGGGACTTCTGCATTCTATGTGACGATACAGCTAACCAAAAAAGGTATTGAACAAAGAGATACCGTTCGTGCTCTGGTGTTCTATGCCATTGAGCAAATTAAGCAATCAGGCGTTGAGCCGTGGCGCTATGAAGAAAAAAAATTGCTATCACACATTGCCTTTCGCTTTCGTGAGACGCCCAGTGCTATCGATACCGTAAAAAGTTTATCTAATAATCTAACTTTGTATCCTGCACCTGATGTGATCAGTGGCGATTATTTGTTAGAAAATTTTGATGAAGCACTTATTCAGCGTTTGCTTTCCGAGCTAAAACCTGAAAATGTATTTGTGTCGACAGTTTTTCCTGAGGCAGAGACAAACAAGCGTTCCGAGTATTACAGTACTCCCTACAGTGTTCATGCGTTAGATAAATCCCAGTTGGAAAAGAGTATTAATGCTCTGCCCGAAAAATTAACACAGAGCTTTGCTTTACCCGAAAAAAATCCTTTTATACCTGAGGCACTAGACTTATATGCAACAGATGAGGACTTGTCTAAGCCCAAACAAATTTTTGGAGAAAAAAGTGCTATTTGGGCTAAGCAAGATACCTCCTACAAAACGCCGAGAGTTAATGTTCGGTTGCGAGTATTATCTCCGCTGATCGCCGGCAATCTAAAAGGTGCCGCAAAAGCGGAGTTATACGTTGAGTTGTTACGAGATAGGCTCAACGAATATAGTTATCCTGCCTTGTTAGCCGGTGCAACAATTAACTTGAATGCGAATAACCGAGGTATCGATATTACAGTAGAGGGTTATCACGATCGTTTGTATAAATTGATGGAAGTGCTATTGGGTGAAATAGAGCAAGTGACTATTGATCCTCAGCGATTCGAACAATTAAAGCAAGACACCATAAGAGAGTGGCGTAATAACGCCAAAAAGACGCCTTATCATCAGCTTTATAATCAGTTGGCAGTCAATCTGTATAAGCCTTATTGGTCTGATGCGGCAAAAATTGATGCCTTGACGGATGTTGATCGCGAAGAAATGCTTGCCTTTGCAAAAGCCTGGCGTGTAGGTGCGGAGCTGAAGGCTTTATTTTATGGCAATTTTAATCAAACCTGGTTGAATGACTGGCAGGCTGTATTGACTTTACAACAGGCTTTACCCGAAGGTGAAGAAAAAACTCTCACTCCCATTCGTGTCGCTAAGCTTGATCATTCTCCTTCTCAGTATGATGTAAAAACGGTTGATCATACCGACAGTGCCATTGCGCTTTATGTGCAGGGTAGTGATGACACCTTGCAAAGCCAGGCGAAAATGATGGTGTTGCGACAGATATTGCAGTCTCCTTTTTACTCCACACTACGTACAGAGCAACAACTTGGCTATATCGTTTTTCTCGGCAGCTTGCAGTTGCGAGAAGTGCCTGGTTCAGTCTTTGTTGTGCAGTCTCCAACAGCCAATGTGGATGCGATGCGCGCGGCAATCAATGCCTTTATTGCTGATTTTAGTAAGCAGCTACCTGATGATATCTCGACCTATCAACGAGCAGTTGTGACTCAGTTGTTAGAGTCACCCCCAAGCTTATCGGCGAGCGCCAATAATTATTGGAGTAATTTACTACGCGGTAATACCGAATTTGACGATCGTCAAAAATTGGCTGAACAGGTCAATACACTGAATTCGACACAGTTAAAAGACGCTTACAAGAGCGTTATCCAAAATACAGCTAAATCTTTGTGGGTGTACAGCAAGCAACCTGAAAAAGTGGACAAGCAGACCCCTTTTACAGCAACTAGTGACGCTTATGTTTATCCTTAAAGCTGAGATTTTTCAATAACAACCCAGCCTTTTGTAGTAATACTACAAAAAAGTTGGGTTTGTTTTACATGATGACGGTTTGAACGGGCTAATTTATGCTTGTGAAGCGCATTACTGACGAGTTTCACCCGTCATTAATTCGTTATGAATAGGTATAACTAGACAGTAAGCAGGTGTTATGTAAAAATACTACATTTTTTGGGGCAGCCATTCCTAGCCCTGATTCAGCAAATACAACGAGGCCTTTACGTGGAAGATAACTTTTCTTTTGTGTAAAGGCTTTAAGCATACTAAAAAAACTAAGCGGTAAACCCGCATCCGTTAATCAAACCCATCCCCATAAGGTGATGGATGGAGAGAGGAGAAAACATGCACCACGATATCGAAACACAAGAGTGGCTTGACGCCTTAGCATCTCTGGTCAAGCACGCTGGCAAAGAAAAAGCGGCTGAAATTCTCAGCGACCTCAGCGACTTAGCGGTTGCTCATGGTGTTGATATGCCATCGGCCATCAGAACTCCCTACATCAATACTATAGAGAAAACTGATGAAGCCGTTCGCGATGGTGATGCCGCACTGGATCGACGCATTCGTTCCCTGGTACGCTGGAATGCTATGGCGATGGTCATGAAAGCAAACGACAATAATGAAGGCTTGGGTGGCCACATCGCTACCTTTGCTTCAGCCGCGGTGTTGTATGAAATTGGGTTCCAGTATTTTTTCCATGCGGATGGCAATGGTCGCTTAGGTGATTTGGTTTACTACCAAGGCCACAGTTCGCCAGGTATGTATGCGCGCTCTTATCTAGAAGGCCGTTTAACCGACGAGCAAATGGATAACTTCCGTCGTGAAGTTGATGGCAAAGGCCTTTCCTCTTATCCTCATCCCTGGTTGATGCCGAATTACTGGCAGTTTCCAACCGTTTCTATGGGCTTAGGCCCAATTACCTCTATTTACCAAGCGCGTTACATGCGCTATCTCACTGCCCGCGGTCTCATCGAGAGTAATGCAGATCGCAAAGTCTGGGCATTTCTAGGGGATGGCGAGTGTGATGAGCCCGAAACTTTAGGTGCCATTTCACTGGCAGCTCGAGAAAAGCTCGATAACTTAATTTTTGTTATCAACTGTAACTTGCAACGTCTTGACGGCCCTGTGCGTGGTAATGGCAAAATCGTTCAAGAGTTGGAAGGTGTTTTTCGTGGTGCGGGCTGGAATGTCATTAAAGTATTATGGGGTAGTGGTTGGGATGAGTTGTTATTAAAAGATAAGTCGGGCCTGTTAATTAAGCGCATGAATGAAGTGGTCGATGGTGAATTACAGGCCTGTAAAGCTCATGGAGGCGCTTATACTCGCGAACACTTCTTTGGCAAATATCCTGAATTGCTAGAGCTTGTTAAAGACATGAGTGACGAAGACATTTACCGCTTACAACGTGGTGGTAATGACTCTTCTAAAGTGTATGCTGCTTATGCTCAAGCTTGTGCCACCAAAGGTCAGCCAACCGTTATCTTGGCGCAAACCGTTAAGGGTTTTGGGATGGGAGCTTCAGGTGAAGCGATTAATGAAACCCACTCCGTGAAAAAACTGACCATCGATAGCCTCAAACAATTCCGCGATAACTTCGATCTCCCTTTCACCGACGACCAACTCCAAGAACTCCCTTACTACCGCCCCGCAGACGACAGCCCAGAAATGAAATACTTGCATGCCCAACGCAAGAAATTGGGCGGCTATCTACCAGCGCGTCGTGCCGAGGTGGAACGCTTAGAGGTGCCGGCATTGGATGCCTTTAAGTCGCAGTTGACGGGTACGGGTGAGCGTGAAATTTCAACCACTATGGCCTTTGTACGTATCTTGTCGACGCTAGTCAAAGATAAAAAAATGGGGGAGCGAGTGGTGCCGATCGTACCCGATGAAGCGCGTACCTTTGGTATGGAAGGGATGTTCCGTCAAATAGGCATCTATGCTTCAGAAGGGCAGAAGTATGTGCCTCACGATGCTGGCCAAAT
>JBNKUQ010000107.1:9190-9472 GCA_050298695.1 Cellvibrionaceae bacterium | reverse complement strand
CCGTGAAGCCGTTGAACGAGCGCTTGTGGATAGTTTTGAGTACCACAGTTTATTTCCAGAAACGCCTCGTTATACATACCCTTTTAATATTTCTGCCGGTATTCCCTTGGGGGAGACACCGCTGATCCACACCACTTTACAACTCTTGAATTTAACCCGGCAACGCTGGCAAATAGAAGACTTGTGCCAACTGCTCTTTTCACCATGCTGGGGCAAACTTACAGAAGAAAGGGAAGCCCGCCACCAACTGGTGAACAAACTAGAGTCTCTGGGTGTATTTGA
>JBNKUQ010000107.1:0-9180 GCA_050298695.1 Cellvibrionaceae bacterium | reverse complement strand
GACATTGAATTAAGTGACTTGCGTTACTGGGCGGAGAAAATAAGCGATGAAGATGGGCCTTCCTTGTTTGATTATTTTCACCAAATCAATCAACTGGCAAGTGAGTATCATCGCCAGCAACAAAAGCAACTACCCTCGGTTTGGGTGAATTACTTTTTGGAACACCTAGCTTTGCTGAACTGGCCCGGAGAGCGACAACCCGATAGCCACGAGTATCAGCAAACGGAGTTGTGGTATCAAGTACTTGAGCGACTGTGCAGCCTCGATGGTGTATTGGGCGGCATCACCCTACAGACGGCTATTCAGCAGTGTCAGTACATGGTTCAACATCAACCTTTTCAGGCGCAGGTACCGGACTCACCGATCCAGGTATTGGGTATTTTAGAAGGTGCGGGCCTACACTTCAGCCACTGCTGGATCATGGGACTCCACCAACAAGCGTGGCCACCCGCACCACAACCCAATCCCTTGCTGCCTCTGCAGTTACAACGCCAACACAATATGCCCCATGCTACCAGCCTCCGTGAGCTTGCGTTTGCTGAATCACTCACCAAGCACTATCGGCACTGTGCTCATCATATTGTTTTCAGCTCGCCAGAAAAAAATGAGGAAAACGAACAAATACTGCTACCCAGCCCACTCATTAGTGATATCCCTTTGCAGAACTTACCACTACCAGATACGGCGTTTTCTCACTACCAAGCACAATTAAAACAAAGCCAAGAATGGGAGTGTTTAGATTGCCAATATGGCCCTGAGGTAGATGCCCATGACCTCAATGACGAAGGTGAATTAAGCGGTGGCGCTAACGTGCTCAAAGCACAATCAAACAACCCCTTCGATGCCTTTGCCATTTACCGACTGAATGCGAAGAAAAACCCGGTTGTCGTTACTGGCTTTTCGGCCATAGAAAAAGGCAATATCTTGCACCAGGCCCTAGCGGTTTTTTGGCAACAAACCCAGGACCAAGCGCAGCTCCTAGCAATGGATGACTCCATTCTCGAAGAGCGTGTCCATACCTGTGTTGATGCACAAATCCAACTGCTACAAAAGCGTAAACCCCGCCACCTAGGACAACGTTTGTGTCATATTGAACGTGATCGCCAAACACAACTCATTGTGCAATGGCTGAATACCGTAGAAAAGCAGCGTCCGCCTTTTACGGTTGTTGCCATAGAAGAAACCTGTCGCATTGAACTACAAAATACCGTGCTTAAACTGCGTCTCGATAGAGTCGATCGACTCAGTGATGGCAGCTATCTTATTATCGACTACAAAACCGGTATGACCAGCACAAATGATTGGCAAGGTGAACGCCCTCGCGAACCCCAGTTGCCACTGTATTTAATGACCAAACAGGACAATATTAGCGGCATCGCCTTCGCTGAAATCAATGTTAAAAAACAAAGCTTTATCGGCCTTTACAATGGCAATGACGATATTCAAATAAAAGGAATCAAAGCCATTGGCGACGCCCAAGATTTACCAAGGAATTGGACTGACGCCAAATATCACTGGCAAGAAACTCTCACAACACTATTTACCCAATTCTTATCCGGCGCTTGCGAAGTTGATTATCGCGACAATACTGTTCCCACATATAACAAAGAATTAGTCGCATTAAATCGCTTATACGATAAAACTCGACTGTCTAATATTTCTCAAAAAATTAGGCCGCCTAGCACTCAACATAACACCTCGCCCTAAACTACCAGTAACAACACAGAGAAAATAATAAATCGGATAAAAATATTTTATTTTTTGAACTTTTTAAATTTATTATTCCTACTCTGCAATATCATTAATGTGAATAAGAGCAACATGAGTTTGTATCGACTCAACCACAAACTTACAGAACAATATATAAAAGGCTAATCATCTATTCCATCTATCATATGAGACACCATTTACCACATAAAGCGTTAATGTGTTGTCTCTCGGCAATAACAACGCGTTATCAATCGAAAATACCAACTAATTCCCCTTTCCGCTTGCCATTTTTGGTCTACACTCAAGTATATTGACTGACAACAAGCAAGAAGGCCAAAACATGATTCCAGCGCTTACAGCTATGCTATTGGTTTTCGCTTTGGTCAGTATTTCGATATCGCCGATGATAAGTACCTTATTTATTGTTATCGCGCTAATATTTACTGCCTTTGGAATCTACCAACAGTGTAAGAACTCTTCGTCTACAAAAACAGACAATATCCATTCCATTGAAGAAAGTAACCAACCCCAAGTCGAAGATCACTTCTTGTCTGCCTTTCAACAAGAGGTGGACCATCAAATCAAAATTATCGGCTGTGACCTCAAGCAGTTACAAGGAATTTTATGCGAAGCAACAGGCTCTTTATCTGATACCGTACTGAGTGTCGATAACAACACCCATAACCAGAGAGAGGCACTAGAAACCCTAATCAACCAATTGATGAAGGCAACTAGTTTAGAAACCCGGACGTCTATAGAAGAAGAATCCAGTATTAAAAAATATTCGGCTATCGCTGATAAAACAGTAACCGATCTTTTATCTGTGCTCAGTAACATCCATACATCATCAATGGTACTTTCAAAAAATTTCGAAGGCATTAGTGAAGACTTTAATGAAATTGTATCCTATCTAAACGATATTAACGACATTAACTCACAGACAAATTTGTTAGCGCTCAATGCGGCTATAGAGGCTGCGCGAGCGGGTGAAGCAGGCAGAGGCTTTAGTGTTGTTGCTGATGAAGTCCGAGCATTATCGGTACGCACAGAAGATTTTAACCAACGCATCAAAAATAAGATTGAATCAACAGAACAAAAAATCAATCAATCTGTTGAGTCGCTGAAGTCAGCAACTTCCATAGATCTCAACAGCTCCCAAGAGGCCAAGGATGCAATGGATAAAATATGGAACGATTTATCTAAGATGCACAGTTTAGTGATGACGCAATCACAAGAAATTAAAAACCTCTCTTACCGCATAAAGACCATCGTGCAGGAAGGTATTCTATCTTTACAATTTGAAGATATATCTCGCCAATTAATCGATCATATCAATCAACGCGCCAACATGCTTAACAAACATATCGAAACCCTCTTAACGCATTTTATCGTCTTTATGGAAACCAACAAAATAGAAGAACAAGAAGATATTCAGCAACAACTTCAACAAAAATTAAACCAGGCTAAACATGAATTAGCCAGTATTGCTAAAGCGGTTCAACAAACCACGATGAATCAAGGCAGCGTTGATTTATTCTAGCCCCCACCCCTTAGCAAAATACTTTTACCCCACGATTCATAAGGGATGTTGAATTTCCCGCCCCTTCCGTGTAGTGTTGCCGCTAAAATTGCTACTTAAAAAGTAACAATAAAAAATCTCTTAAACTACTTGTAAATTCCGCTTTTAAGGCCCCGATGACTCAGCCCGATGATATCTTAGTCCGAACACAGGCATTGGATACCAACACATCCTTTGCGGTAAGCGCACCTGCGGGTTCAGGGAAAACGGGTTTGCTCACACAAAGGGTACTAGCATTACTCGGTCAATGTGAGCAACCTGAAAACATACTGGCGATTACATTTACCAAAAAAGCGGCGGCTGAAATGCAAAACCGCATATTAAGCGCCCTGATAGATACTCAAAAAAAATTCGAAAACAATACCCCTCCCCCTGAGGACAGCTATCAACGAGCAACTTGGGACCTCGCCATAAAAGTGCTAGAGCGTGATCGTGAACGCAAATGGCACTTACTATCATTGCCCAATCGTCTTCGTATCACCACTATTGATGGTTTGTGCCGTTTAATTAGTCAACAAATGCCTTTGACTAACGGTTTAGGTAATACCCCGGAAATACTCGATAATGCCGAAGCTGATCATGTTTATTTGCTAGCGGCTAGAGAAACGTTAGCCCTACTGGAAAAAGAGCACGAAATCCATCGGGATTTAACACGTTTAATCAAACACTTTAATAATCAATTATCAACCTTAGAAAATTTATTAGTTAAGTTATTAAAGCGTCGCGATCAATGGTTACATTCGCTCTATGCCACCAAAGATCAACGACATATCTTAGAATCCACACTAGCGTTAGTTATTGAAGAACACTTAACACTATTACATGGAAAAATAAATATTTTTTCGGGAGAGCTTATTGAGCTAGCTGACTATGCAGCCAATAACGTAGTTAAAAAAAATAGCGACTCTATTATTAGTCAATGCCTAGGAATCACAGCTCTGCCACATACCACATACGCTGAACTTGATACTTGGCAAGCATTAGCAGAAATAGTATTAACGAAAACAGGCGATATTCGTAAACGAGTTAATATTGCTCAGGGCTTTCCTGCTGCCGATAAAAAGGATAGTAAAGAAGAGCAAGCGTTTGCGAAAACACAAAAACAACGAATAGAAAACTTACTTAAAGAGATATCAGCGGATTCAGACTTAATCGCGCTACTGCACCAGAGTCGTCAATTACCCCAAACACAGTATAATGAACAACAGTGGCAAATACTCGATGGATTGACGCATATCTTAACCATGCTAGTTGCACAGCTTAATCTGCTTTTTCAACAGCATGGTAAGACCGATTTTATTGCTATTACATTGGCCGCACTCAATGCTTTAGGAGAGGAAGATAATCCCAGCGATTTAGCACTGATTCTAGATTATCGTATTCAACATATTCTTGTTGACGAGTTCCAAGACACCTCTACCCCACAGCTCGAACTGCTCAAACGGCTCACTGCCGGCTGGGAAAGCGGAGATGGGCGTACCTTATTTGTTGTCGGCGATGCCATGCAATCATGCTATGGTTTTCGAGATGCAAATGTGGGCTTATTTTTAGATATTAAAAATCGAGGGCTTGGAAATATCGCGTTAACCCCTCTTGATCTTAGCGTTAACTTTCGTTCAGAAACTGGCATTATTAGCTGGTGTAACACCATATTTAAGGAGCTGCTCCCCAAAGAAAACCGTATTAACGAAGGTGCGGTAAAACACCAGCATGCGATTGCTTTTAACCCATCCACTCTAGATAGCAATGTAGAAAGCCACCTCATCATCGACACAGAAAAAAATAAAGAGAGAAAAAATGAAGCACTACTTGTTGCAGACTTAATTAAGAAACATCAATCTGACAGTAAGCAAAAAACAATTGCTGTACTCGTCCGCACTCGCTCGCAAGTTAACGCTATCACTCAAATACTCAATCAACAACATATTTTTTATCGCGCGACTGATCTCGATAAATTAGATAGCAACATGATCATTATCGATTTGCTAACACTCACTCGAGCACTACTTTTTCCTAACGACCGCATCGCTATTTTATCGCTACTTAGAGCGCCTTGGTGCGGTTTAGATATGAGCGATCTTTACAAAATAGCCAATGCAAAAATAACTGAAAAAAACAGTGATTTAACGAATTTATTATTACAACACAGTGATGCATTAGCACTATCTCAAGAAGGTAACAGCATACTCCATCGCTTAACTACATCACTCAAAATAATTTTTAGTCAACAAAGCAAGCTACCCCTACATCAATGGATAGAAGGAGCATGGTTACAGTTGGGTGGCAATGCTTTGCTACTAAAAGAGGAAGAAAAAAGCGCGGTATCCGCTTTTTTAAATTGTCTCAAAAAATACCAAAAAGGTGGAAGACTCAATAGCTGGGACAGTTTTGTCAATGCTATTTCTCAACTTTATGACAAAGCCGATAACCCACGTGATGAAAATAGCAATATAGCTCCTGTAGATATTATGACTATTCATAAATCAAAAGGACTAGAATTTGATGTCGTTATTATTCCTGGCTTAGATTTGCCTGGCAGCAGTGATAAACAAGAACTCATGATGTGGCAAGAGTGGCTCGACAAAGAACAAGTTTCTCGTTTATTAATCAGCCCTATACATGCGACGGGAAATCAAAAAGATACCATCTATCAGTATATTCGCCAGCAACAAAAGCAAAAGCAACATTATGAAGCACATCGATTATTTTATGTTGCATGCACAAGAGCCATTCAAAAACTCTATTTACTTGGACAAGCTTCGGCCAAAGAAGAAGATAGTAATGAAGTTCTTAAACCCAATAACGGAAGTATTTTAGATCACTTATGGGGATATATAAGCGAAACGGCAATACAACATCAATACTTACAAGAATCAGACAACATGGGATCTGTTGTTACAAATCATCCTAATCAAATTATTCGTTTACATACTCAATGGCAAAAGCCTACCATACCAACGGTTGATCTATTAAAAAAATATCGATTAAAAGATTTAAGCGATACCATCAGCACCGACAATATTGCGACACCTGATGCCCTAACCCAACGTAATCAGCGATATTTTGGTCAGGTGCTACATTCCGCACTAGAAGTTATTACAAAAATTGGAGTTAAAGATTGGAATGAAACCCGCCTGACCCAACAGCAAGATTTTTGGCAAAAACAGTTATTACGTTTTGGTATGAACCCTGAACACACTCCTCACTATGTCCAAAAAATATCAGATGCGATTACTCTAACATTGCAAAGCGAAACGGGTCTTTGGTTATTGGATAGTAAGCATCACGATAGCCGCTGTGAGTTCGCTCTCTGGTCTAGTCAACAAGGCCAATTAAAGGAATTAGTTGTCGACCGTACGTTTATCGATATTAAGAGCGGTATACGTTGGATTATTGATTACAAAAGCAGCGAGCCCAAAAACACACAATCCCTCGCTACCTTTATTGAGTCGGAGGTAGATCAATACCGCAAACAGCTCTTTCTTTATAAACAACTCTTTAAAGAACAAAGTCGTGTCATAAAATGCGCGCTGTATTTTCCATTGATTGACAAGTTTTACGAAATTAACGAGTAAGAAAGTATTCTGCTTTCTTATTCTCATGTAGAATAACGCCCTGTTGTAAAAATAGCTATCGATGTAAGCCATAACCTTTACTGCTATGTACTCGTTTACCTTTACTCATCCGGCTCTCGTATTGTTCAAAAAATGGACAGCCCAAATATTTATCAACCCGTTTATTTGCTCTATAACGCTAAATTAGTTGTTCAACTGCTATGTCAGATATTGAAAACCTTACTATTATGTTTACCGATATTGTCGGTTTTTCAAAAATGGTTTCTTCTCTTTCACGAAAAGAAAGCCAGTATCTGTTACGACAGCACGATAAAATGCTCCAAAAGATTATTAAAAACTTTGGCGGCCGGATTATTAAATCGGTTGGAGATTCATTTTTAGTCGTATTTCGGTCACCAACCGATGCCGTGCTATGTGCCATGGCAATGCAAGATAAGCTATGGGAATACAATCAATCCCAAGAAGGCCTTTATAAAATTATTATTCGGGTTGCGTTAAATGCCGGTGAAGTACGTCTAACTTCCAACGATGTATTTGGTGACGCAGTCAATCTTGCCTCGAGACTCGAAAGCAAAACACCGCCAGGAGAAATATTTCTAACAGAGTCTGTCTATCTTGCGATGAATAGAAATGAGGTAGAACTGAAACCACTTGGCAAAGAACAATTCAAGGGCATACCCGTACCTATTAGTATTTATCAAGCAAAAAATAAAAAAACGGACAGTGATAATTCTGCTTTTTCTGAATACCCCTATGGTGGTGCTCATAAAAATATACAACCATCGAGGCGCTCGCTATTTAGAGTCGGCAAAGTATTTGTGGCTATCTGCGCTGCCATTATTGCGGCTTTTACCACATGGTTACTTACAATTACCTATATGCCCGGACCCAATACCATCGTAATGGATAAGATTGAGGTGGAATACGGGAACGCTATTACTCAAGCAAAATCAGAATTATCCAGTGTCGTTGAATCGCCACAACAAGATTCAACGGTTATTGTTTCTGTACCCGCCCCCAATATCGATACTGACAATGTGAAGGTTACAGAAAAAGACGAGATAGAATTTCCCCTAGATATTACCGCAGTCATTCGTGATAAAGCTATTCCCCTATTAAAAGCAAAAAAATATACGGCCATTCGCGAACTCGTTGCTGAATATCAAAGTGACTATCCCAACAATGCTTATTTAAAAATGTTGTTAGCGCATGCACACATGCATTTTAAAAATTATGAAGCTAGCTTAAGTACCTATGCAGAAGCGCTAGAAAGTGACCCCATATTGGCTAACGATAAATTATTAGCCACTAACCTTGTTAAATTGCTAGAGTTTCAGCGTACAAAAGCGAATCGCTTAATTGGCCGTTACATTAGTGAACCCATTATCGCAACATTATCTAACCGTAGTGGCAACCCAGGCTTGCGCGGGCGTTATGATGCATTTTACTTATTAAAAGATTCTGGCAATGCCGATAAAATCGATAAGGTCGGGTTAAATATTTGGGACTTAAGAGAACTACAAGAATGCTCGTTAAAAAAAGTGGCTATTCAAGAATTGAGGCGCTTAGACGATGAAAGAGCCTTACCCGCATTGCAAGAAGTTGCTGACATGAGTTTATGGAAATCGTTTAAGTACAATTGTCTTCGTTCAGAACTTAGCAAAGCTATTAAGCAGCTTGAAAAGAAGAAAATGGATGAAGGTTCTGCAAGCAAAGAGCAAACGGGATAACATTTAAAGACCGCTAATCCAACTCTTATACTAGACTCTAACTCACCTTAAAATTTAGTGCTCAACTTACACCAAGGTGATGACCCCGCCTATTATTGGACGCTTTATTGGTTACAACAAATATAATCCTTACAAATAGAATAATTTAAGGGTATCTCTAAAGATTAGAATTTTTAGAAATGCCCTTAATTTCCACCTAACAAGCGAAGAACATTACTTGCATTACTATTGGATTTAGCCTGTAGTGCAATAGCGACATCTTGACGTAAATGACTTGCGACTAACTCAGAAATTTCTTTTGCCATATCGGTATCTTGAATACGAGAACGCGATGCCGCAGCACTTTCTCTACTGTTATATAAACTATTAATGGAAGAGTCCAAACGATTTACTTGAGCACCGATATTGGCTGCAGCACTATCCACTTTTTCCTGCAGTTTATCGATACCCGACAACGCATCAATCGCACCACCGCTACTGGATAGATCAATACTGTCAAAATCTATTGACGAGAGTATTTCCGAAAAGTCATCAACAGAAACCTCAATATTATCATTGTCTTGACTTCCTATTTGAACACCTACCT
>JBNKUQ010000106.1:0-9495 GCA_050298695.1 Cellvibrionaceae bacterium | reverse complement strand
CACTCATGATCCAGTGGCTGCAATTGGCCAGTTTTCAGTTAATCACCGAGAAGCCGGATGGTCATCAGTATGGGTTTTCTGTATTGGGAGGCAAAGTAAAAGGTCACATTGATGGCGTTATTCTTGATGCGCCTTCTTCATTGGGATTTTCTTATCCTATGTTATGGGAGGCCAAAAGCCTTAACAACAAATCGTGGAAAGATACTAAAAAGCGAGGCGTGACTGTATCCAAACCCATCTATGCGGGACAAATTGCACTGTATCAAGCGTATTTAGAAAAAGACTTTCCAGGCATTCATCAACAGTCAGCCTTGTTTACTGCCATCAATAAAGATACCGCTGAATTACATTTTGAGCTGGTCCCCTTTAATGGACAACTCGCGCAGCAATGTTCTGACAAAGGGGTAAAAATTATTAGTGCTTGCGATGAGCACGAGTTACTGCCTCGAATCAGTCGTGACCCCACTCATTTTGAATGTAAATTTTGCGCGTGGCAGGATCGCTGTTGGAAGGAGGTAACGCAATGACGGCATAAATACCTTATGAATTGTATATCGCTAGATACAGACCGAAATAGCACGTGTGTCTACGCTACTCCCTGATCGATATCAATCAGCATCATGGGGTAAAGTTTTTGTCAATCTGATAAAAAATTAGCGTGATAAATCATTTAAATATGTAGAGATCTTAATAATGGAAAAAACATTACCGTTTAAGCAACAGCCACAATGTGAAGTGTGTGGACAACACCATGCGGTGTCATTTTCACTGTTAGAAGAGGGTTGGAAATACACCTGTTACTGCACATCCAATAAAGAACGATATTACGTCGATTTGCTGAATTTCTTTGATTCCCCCTATGAATGTGTAGATTGGTTAGCTCATCTTGATATCAAGGCATGGATGAATTGGAAAGATTTTATGGCAATGATTCGTCGTTTTCGAGCAGAAGCGTTTGGCTGGAATCAGGAGGTCAATAATCATGTTGGATTTTAATGATGCCGATGACCAACAGCCAGACGATAATCCCACGCTATCAAAAGCTTTTTTGAAAAAGCAGCTGCTGGATCGTCTACCAACGGTCCTCAATTATCTGTTTCCTAATGGAAAAATGAAAGCAGATCGATTTCGGGTCGGAGATCTTGACGGTAACGCTGGAGAGAGTTTGTGTTTTGCCTTGCAAGGTGATGAGGCGGGTACTTTTTTCGATCATGCCAAAGAGGACGATCGTGGCGATATTTTTACAGCTTGGGCACATGTTCACCACATCAATAAAAGTGATTTTAAGGCCGTTCTCGAGTCCGTTTCACAGTGGTTAGGTGAAACGATTCATCAGCCTACTTATAGCGTTGCTCCAACCTCACAGGCACCACAAGAGCACGCTGAAGATTTGGGTATGCATACCGCTAAATACGATTATTGGTCAGCAGAAAAGAAACTGTATGCCGTTGTGTATCGTTACGATACGCCTACAGGAAAACAGTTTCGACCTTACGATGTAACGTCCAGACAGTTTAAGGCACCATCACCACGCATTCTCTATAACTTGCCACAGGTGCAAAACGCGCATCGCGTGATTATTGTTGAAGGCGAAAAGTGTGTCAATGCGTTAAGTGCGTTAGATATTGTCGCGACGACAGCCATGTTTGGCTCTAAAGCGCCACTGGAGAAAACCGACTGGACGCCACTAAAAGATAAAGAGGTAATTATTTGGCCCGATAAGGATAAAGCCGGTTGGGAGTATGCGGAACGGGTATCGAAATATCTTGTTAGCCAAGGTATTACCACGGATGTAAAAATTATTTATCCCCCTGATGATAAAACCATGAAATGGGATGCTGCGGATGCAGTGACGGAAGGAATGGACGTCGAGTCTTGGCTATTCAATACCAATAATTATTTCACACAAGAGGACGATCCCTCCCAATCGCCTTACAAATTAACAGCAATTGATCCTCCGAACGACTGGGTTGGTGTCCCCCCAGAGCGTGAGTGGATTGTTCCGGGGTGGCTACCCAAAGGCTATGTCACAGCGCTTTACGGTGATGGTGGTGTAGGTAAATCCCTACTGGCTCAGCAGCTAGTGACCTCGTTGGCGACAGGTACTGGGTGGTTAGATATTCCGCTTAAGCAACAAAAAGTGTATGCACTCTTGTGTGAGGATGATTCGAATGAGCTGTGGCGTCGACAGTACAACATCAATCATCACTATGGTATCAACATGAGCGACTTGGATCAGGTGCGTATGGTGTCGCGCGTGGGTGAAAATAATATCTTGATGGAGTTTGATTATCACGATGTTGGAGCCGTCACTGATTTTTTTGAGGTATTGGAGGAGGACATCGCATCGTTTGGTGCGGATGTGATTTTATTAGATACGCTGGCCGATTTATTCAGTGGTAATGAAAACAATCGCACGCAGGTTCGTCAGTTTGTACAAAACTGTTGCGCGAGATTGGCGAGAAATACCGGAGGCGCGGTTTTATTGTGTGCCCACCCCTCTGATGCGGGTATCCACCGAAAAACCGGCACTGGCGGTTCTACGGCCTGGAGCAACACGGTTCGCTCTCGTTGGTACCTGCAAGATGTTAAAGATAAAAATGCTGGACCTAATGAGCGTATTTTATCGCGAAAAAAATCCAATTACTCCTCTTCAGGTGATCACATCAATTTGGTGTGGAAGGATCATGTGTTGCATCGTATTTATATCGATACCGATGAGGATGACATTACCAAATCAGAGGTAAAGGAAAAAAACGTCGATGAAAAGAGGCAAGCCAAGCAAGCAGAACGACGGCAAACAGTTTTGCAATTAATTCGAGATGAAGCGCAAGGGGGACGACTGTACACCAACTCACAATTTGCGCAGAAATTTCAAAATACGCATGGTTTAGGCGGCTTCACCAGTACAAAAGATTTACTCTCCGCTATGGCAACACAAGGCCACATCGCTTTTGTTCGAGATGCCGAGCCGTATGGCCTCACGAACCCCAGGAGGGCCAATGGTTTTTTGTGCCTGGATGGTATGCCCTTGATTCCAAAAACATCGGAGAAAGCGTGTGAAGACGAATCGGAGCCGATCAACATCAAAGCGACACATCGTATTGATCCTTGCAGTGGGGAGATGGTCGAAATTGATGAAATAGAAAATGTTTCAGATATGACCGGCTTCAATGAGGCTAGCTTCCTAATCGACGATGACTCTACTGAACTAACCGATGCCAATGAAGAATATTATGAGGACGACGACAACAACAATGAACACAACTAATCAAACCAATCTTATACCCGCTAGCGATATTGTGTGCTACTGGAACGTCACCGACACGGGAAAAATTTGTGATTTTACTGTGCTGAAAGACGAAAACGTTGATCACAATCGATGGCAATTTTGTCGTGGTAAATGTGATGCTGGCTGGGTGAATTCACAAGTGGCGCCTACAGAACAAGGTGATTTTATGAACACGCCGGACTTATTGTTTGGTGAATTTATATTCACGCGCGAGTTTAAAAACAACCAAGAATTACGTCGCACTATACAAGAATTAGCGAAAATTCAGGAGTGTATTTGGGCTAGAAAAATTTCAACATTTTGGCCCGTACAAAACAAAAAAAAATTTTCAACGTTGAAAAAAAATGATTACGTTTTTAAAAGCCAAAGTAACAATTCAATCGAAATTGGCTATTAAAATATTTGTGTGCAAGAGTATCGTAACTCATTGTTTTTATTAGTTTTTAAATAGCCAAAATGCAGGTTTTTAACCAGAAACTGGCTTTTAAGATTTTCTGAAGGTCGACTTTCAGCTAAGTGATTGAAATCATTGAAGTTTAAAAAGCCAATATTGTTTTCCAACACAGAAACTAAAAATAGAGAGTTGGCTTTTAAAAAAAATTAATGAAATCAATAGTTTAGAGAAAAAAGTTTAAAAGCCAAAAAAAATGCTTTTTTGGGGTATATAAATATACCCCCCCACCCATTTATGGGTATTGGGTGGGGGGTAATGGAGAGATAGACATGTTCGACGAAAAAAAATTAACACTGGATAAAAAAAATATCAGAAAAATTTTAAAAACTGGATCGATTTTAACTCTCGATCTCGGCACACAAACCGGCTGGGCGATTCACTCGCTGAGTCGTCAAACCATCACCAGCGGCACCGAGTCGTTCAAGACGGATCGTTGGCAGGGTGGCGGGATGAAATTTTTACGCTTCACAAAATTTTTATCGGAGCTACACGACTGCGAAATTTTCTCCGTGGTGTACTTCGAAGAAGTTCGTCGTCACCTGGGTGTCGATGCGGCGCATGCCTACGGCGGTTTTCTTGCACACCTCACTGCGTGGTGTGAATCGGAGGGGATTGCGTACGCGGGTGTACCGGTGGGAACGATTAAAAAATTTATCACCGGCAAGGGCAACGCGTCGAAGTCACTCGTGATCTCTGCGGTGGAAAAACTCGGACACACCCCCGTTGACGACAACGAGGCCGATGCGCTCGCGCTGATGCACTGGGCGATGGATCACCATCGTGTGGGAGGTGTCGCATGAGTTTGACTACCGAACAAGTCGCAGAACGTTTTGAGGAATGCGCCTGGGTGTTTGATCGTTTGCCCAGTGAGTTGCGATTAGGGTTTGCGAACTACTGGCCAGAGATCACATTGACGCCGCGAGAAATCAATCGCCAGGAGCGCAAGCAAAATTTTTTACGACCGCTTCCCGATGCGATTGACCGTGCAGAGGCTACGTTGCGTTGGTTTCAGCTCGTGGATATGTCCGCAAGACACATCGTGTGGATGCGTGCCTATCGAACCCCTTGGCGAGTGATTGCGCGTGAAGTGGGACTCTCCCCTCGCACCGTGAGACGATATTGGGAGAGAGAGTTGCGCGAGGTGGCGCGACGTAACGTGAAATAGCGTAACGCTGCGTAATATTGCGAAAACCGGGGGTGCCACAAAAACCGCAGTTTCATGCATAATGCGCTCTATCCTCGAATCACTCTCTGAACAGCACGGGCTAACCTAGACATGACAAACGCGACACGATATCGATGCCCTCCGTAACATCGTGAGCGTATTGTCATCGGTTAGACCGGTTGCTCAGAGAACTTAATTTTTGTAAACCCCATTTTCCTCGGCGTTCTGCCGATTCAACCCATTGAATTTTGCGAGTGTGTATGTCTGTAATCGCCGACAAGTTGCGAGTGTTGGTGGTGGACGACAGTCAGGTGATTCGCCATTTGGTGAAAAAAATCTTAACCAGCGTCCAGTGTGAGGTGATAACCGCCAACGATGGCTTTGAGGCGCTAATTCGCGTCGTTGAATATCAACCGGATCTGATTTTTCTGGACGTGATGATGCCAAGACTCGATGGCTACGACGCTTGCGCAATTATCAAAAATAATTCGCGATGTAAGCAGACCCCCGTGATTTTAGTATCGAGCAAAGATGGCCTGTTTGATCAAGCGAAGGGTCGAGTAGTGGGGTGCGATGGGTATATCACCAAGCCGTTTAGCCAAGCGGGTTTAATCAACTGTGTTAAAAAATTAGTCGGAGCGTAGAATTATGTTTTATTTTTGTCATTTGCTAACATCACTATTTGGTAAATCACACTCAGAGTCACAAAAGAAAACCTCATCCGTCTTTGAAATTTACAAAGACGCTGCCGGTGAATACCGTTTTCGTTTGAAAGCGCCGAACGGTGAAATTATTCTCGTCAGTGAGGGATATACCACCAAAGCCAACGCGAAGAAGGGTGTTAAATCGGTCAAGAAAAATGCGCCCACTAACAGCCGCTATCAGCGCAAAAAAGCGAGCGACGACCAGTATATGTTTAATCTCAAGGCCGCCAATCGCGAAATCATCGGCACGTCAGAAACCTATACGACAAGCGCTAGCCGCGATTACGGTATTCAGCGTGTGAAGCACTATGCGCCTGGGGCTAAGGTGGTTGATTTGGCATAGATTGGTCAGGTGATAAGTGGTATTACCATGATTAATCCATAAACGACGGCAGAAAGAGATACACAAGCACCTAGTAAAAAAAATATTGTTGGTGCTTCAGATGATCGCTTATATCTTTTGAAAAAGTGATAGATGATTTTTAAAGTTAGCATATTCATAATACAAAATCCTATGGTTTTATTTTAAATCTTTACCTATATGTCAGCTCAGCCAGTGAAAAAAATAAATTTTTTGGAAAAACACCTATATTTTTCCCAGGGTTAGATCATTTAAATAATTCGCGCCAATTACGCTTGAAAAAAAGGATTTTTCAATTGGTTAAATATTATCACTTTGCTTCTCTGGTAAACAAATTAAACCCGTTCGCATTTTTTCGATTTTTTTATTTTTTATACAAGTTCAATATTCAATAGCGTGTTGGGAGTATGTAAAGGTTAACTTTACATTTTTTAGAAGGGAAAAATAACGGTAGAAAGTTACAGGTATTTATTTTTAATACGTTGATTTTTTATATATAAAAACTGTTTAATAGTAAGGTTGGTCTAGCTAACGATTAACATCATTAAGACAAATGGTAATGCCCCGCCGAGTAATTAAATTGTACTCACAAAGCGGGGTCAGTAATTTTTGAAATGCCACTGCGTCGTAACCCTGGTCTAATTCCTTAATGATCACCCCAGCCTGAGCGCGGCCACCATGAGATGCAAGTATATCAAGAATCTTCGTTTCGACTGTGTTGAGGGTGGGGGCTTCAAGATGTTTAACAGACATAATTACCTCTCATGTTCTGTATAAAATACTGGTAACAAAGCCCTGTTAAATATGGGCATTATTTGATGGGGGAGACTAATCTTAGCGTCCCCCCTTAAGTCCTGAATACTAGGTTAATTATAAGGCGTTTTTTAGGCACCGCACAATAAGTGTACGATGCTTTTTTTGAGTGTAAATTATTTAGACTTATTGATCTCGGCAGCGCGGCGTATGATGTCGTTAAGATCGATTTCGTTATTTGCGATAGATTGCAATTCTTCATCGCTAAATGACTCAATGACTTTAACTCGTCTTTTTTCCAATTCTCTCTTGGCATGCTCTGCCCAAGTGTTGTTGATGATGGATGTTGCAAAATTAGGATTTGCTCGGGTATAACCGATAAAATAGTTTAGTAAACCATCTTCGATTGATAACATTTTTTGTCTCCGTTGTTGTGTTTGTGTGGTGACATTAACGCTTCGTTAGGATTCATAGTCAAGCTGAACGGATTATTCTTTGGCTTAAAAAACGTATGTTAAATCACGCTAATGTTTAGAAAATTACTCTGCCTTTTTTAGGCGGTAGGTGTTGCATGATATCCGTAAATACCATGCTTTTTTGCTTGTTACCAAATAATAAATCCTTCACTGTATTTGGCAAATTGATAAAATTCCTTATATGTTTCTTGATTAATGTCGCTATCGTTAGCTGTGTTCATAAGTAATTGCGTGGCGTCGGCTATTTGCTTCGCCTGTTCGACGGTGACTTCGTAATAATATTCTTCGCCATTATCATCTAGGATAGCGTTGTCTAGGGGACTTAAGCCATTTTTATCAGGGATAAAATGATATCCCCCCTTATTACTTCTACTAATTTTTAAGGCGAAACCTACAGGGGTGTCGCATAGTAATGTGGACCAAAATGTATTGTTGCAGTGAAAGCAATCAATGTCGTTGTTAGGTATTAGACAAAAGGTCATTGTTATCTCCTTTATTGTGTTGGTGTGACCCATTAACGCTTCGTTTTTTATTTGAAGCAAGTTAATTATTATTTACTAACTGCCTAATGTTATTGTTGAGTTAATACATTAATGGGTTTCAAAACTAGACAATTAAAAATGAAAAAATTGGCGAACGGTTTTTAAATAATTAAAAACGTATTGAGTATTAAAAAGATATTTTGGAATGTTTTTATAGCCGCTTATTTTGCGTTTTAAGCGGTTTTGTCTTTCCTTTAGGTTACTCCTTGAAAAATTATTTGAAGCGTCTCAGAAGCGCTAAAAAATGGGTCCTCGGCGCGATATAACGCCGAGCGATGGGCAACGCCGCCGCGCCTCGTTAGTGGTAGCCTGAAAAAACGGGTTTGCAGTTTGCGCAGGTTTGCACTTTATTTCAATGCATTCAGTATTTATTTTTTTTCTCTTATTATTAGCGCTATCGCGCGCCAATATTTTTGCCTCCTAAAGGAAATTTAATGTCAATAGTGACTCTAGAAGAGTGGTCATTAGACCGCTTATACGAATACGAAAACAATCCCCGTAAAAACGATCATGCGGTTGATCAAATGTGTGCAGCGATTGTTGAGATGGGATTTAAGGTGCCCATCATTGCTAAGAGTAATGGTCAGGTGGTTGATGGTCATTTACGGCTCAAAGCCGCTCGCAAACTCGCGTTAAAGACGGTGCCGGTTATCCTGGCAGATGATTTAACGGAAACGCAGATTAAAGCCTTTCGCATCATGATCAATCAATCAGCACATTGGGCTGAATGGGATATGGATTTATTGAAAGCGGAAATGCAAACCCTCGATGATTTGGATTATGACTTAAGCTTAATTGGTTTTTCTGACGATGAATTAGATAACTTGTTGCAATTCGACGATGCCAACACGGATGCAAACGCCGATGCCATTCCCAACGTTGAAGAGTCTGTTATTTCTCAGCGAGGTGATGTATGGCAGCTTGGGGATCACCGTTTATTGTGTGGTGATTCGACCTCGGAAGATGATTTGAATGCTGTTATGGATGGACAATTAGCGGATATGGCCTTTACAGATCCACCTTACAATGTGGATTACGGCGGTAGCGCTAAAGATAAAATGCGTGGAAAAAGTCGTCATATTCTGAATGACAATTTAGGTGATGATTTCTATGGTTTTTTAAAAGATGCATTGACGAATCTGTTATCCGTAACGAAGGGTGCTTGCTATATCGCAATGTCATCCAGTGAGTTAGATACGCTGCAAAAAGCCTTTCGAGACGCGGGTGGTAAATGGTCAACGTTTATCATCTGGGCAAAAAATCACTTTACGATGGGGCGTTCAGATTACCAGCGTCAATATGAACCCATTCTGTATGGCTGGAAAGAGGGAAATGATCATTTTTGGTGTGGCGCACGAGACCAAAGTGATGTGTGGTTTGTTAATAGACCCAATAACAATGATTTGCACCCAACGATGAAGCCTGTTGAGTTAGTCGAAAAAGCGATTCGTAATTCCAGTAAAAGTCGCGATGTGGTTTTAGATTTATTTGGTGGCTCAGGCAGTACCTTGATTGCTTGCGAAAAATCGGGCCGATCAGCGCGCTTGATAGAACTTGACCCCAAATACGTAGACGTGATTATTCGGCGCTGGCAGGACTACACCGGGCGACAGGCCGTCCGTGTGGCGGACGGTGTGTTGTTTGATGCATTGACATCAGTGACAAGTCATGCGGCGTAATCACCCATTAGGGTATTGTTTAATGGCGTTCTGCTTTGTTGTTTCAGGTTGATAAGTGTAAATAGTCAC
>JBNKUQ010000105.1:0-9557 GCA_050298695.1 Cellvibrionaceae bacterium | reverse complement strand
GCAAATGATGCTTTAACCGATGCGACTTACACCTTAGGCGTAACGGCAAATGATGGCACGACCGATTCCGCGGAAGCGACAGCAGATATTATTTTCGATGGTATTAACGATGCCCCCACCATCGATACCGCCACAGGTTCGACTCAAACCGAAAACCTAGCCAGTGCCGGCGATACCGTTGCCACTTTTATTGCCAGTGATTTAGACGGCGATGCGATTACCTACACCATCACCAGTGGTAATGCCGATGGTTATTTTGAAATCCTCGATCCCAGCAGTGGTATCGTCACCCTAACTGCAGCGGGTGAAGCGGCGTTGGCGAATGATGCTTTAACCGATGCGACTTACACCTTAGGCGTAACGGCAAATGATGGCACGACCGATTCCGCGGAAGCCACCGCGGATATCTTGTTTGATGGCATTAACGATGCGCCTGTAGTTTCCGTGACAGGTGCTGGTTCGGTGTCAGAAACCACAACGGTACTCCAGCAAACATTTACAGGAGATAGTATTCCTACTACACCTGGCACTGGTCCAGGTGATGCTAATGGTACTGATCCTAGTAACCTGACATTGATACGCCCCAGTGATATTACGTTAACCTTTGTTTCAGAAGGTGCTGTGTTCTCGAATACGGTTGGTTACTATCATATTGATGAAGATGGCAATATCACTGGCGCTCAGGTGGTATGGGCAGATACTAACTCGATTACCGATCTTTCCGAGACTATCACTGATTTACCGGCAGGTGAGATAGGCTTCTTTCTAATACCAGATGGTTATTCTTCATTTTCAAGTGAGATTGATGCTGCTCAGTCTGGAACAGGCTTTATTCGCTTTGAAGATGCCTTTGGTAACCCTTCGACATCAGCAGATGCTGGTGCGACTCCTGTTTATTACAGTGCTGGTACTGAAGAAAGTCCAATAGGCGCGGGTGTAGCGCTGGGTGATACGTTTCATGCCTCATATGCCAATCTCAACCCAGATAGTGTGTCGCATACCCGATCAGGGATTGATGATGGAGATGAAAATGTACTAACGATTGGTTTTGAAGATTTATTTTCTGGTGTTTCTGATTGGAACTTAATAGATTTTATTTTTAATGTCGAAATACAAAGCGTCACTTACAGTGTTTCTGACATTGTGGCCGATATCACGGTTACGGATGTGGATAGTACTTCTCTGACATCGGCCAGCGTTGCGATCCATGCAGGCCAAATTACCGACGAGTTAATTTTGGATGAAGCCTTAGCTGATAGCTATGGTATTAGTTACAGCTTTGATACAGACACCAAAATATTGAGTTTATCTGGTACTGCCGATGTCGATCAGTATCAGGAAGTATTGGACTCTGTTCAGTTAGCTGCTCCTAACTCGTTGGGTTCGGATCCCCGCGAATTTGAATATATCGTCACTGATGATGGTGGTTTATCCAGTACACTGGCAACCGTGACTTTAAACGCTAATCCCAGCTACAATTTTAATGGTGATGACTTTATTGTTGGTACTTCTGGAAATGATATTGACTTACGAGGTCAAGGTGGCGATGACATTGTTCAGGGGCGGGATGGTGACGATACGATTAGAGGTGATGGAGGTAGCGACATACTTTATGGTGACGGTGGACAGGATAATTTGAATGGCGATGCCGGTGCTGATACTTTATATGGCGGTAGTGGCAACGATATTCTCAGTGGTGGCAATGGTGCTGATATCCTTTTTGGCGGTACGGGTTCAGATACTCTGACAGGTGGTAACTCAAGTGATACCTTTGTGTGGGAACAAGGGGATGCCGATGGCTCCACTGATACCATTACAGACTTTAATATCGGTGCAGGTGAGGTGCTAGATTTTTCTGATTTACTCTCGGGTGAGTCGGCGACTTCCGCTTCTCTTAATGACTACCTAACCATTACATCCGATGGAACGGATACAACGATAGAAATGGATGATAATGGTGCCACAGCGGGTGGTGGAACCAATACCATTATTCTTGAAGGGGTTGACTTGACAGTTTTAGCCGGTTCGAGCGATAACCAAGTGATGATTGATTATTTACTCAGTAATAATCATTTGAACGTTGATCCTTAATATTCACGCTATAGAATATTAAAATGCCTATACAAACAGCGGCCATGCCGCTGTTTTTTTTATTTAGACTCATCTGCTTTGATTCAGTATCATATTCAGCATGAATGTATTACATCTAGTGTTGTTATCCTTTACCCTTTTTCTTTCGTCAGCTTCTACAGCACTTGAGATTAATCGTCCCTGGATACAAGGGGGGTTAATTATTGGTAAAACTAACCCGGAATATCGCATTCGTTTTTTAAATCGTGATGTTCAAGTAACTAGTGATGGCTTTTTTGTTATTGGTTTAGGGCGTGATGCTGTATCAAAAGTGACACTTACAGAAATCATGCCCTCAGGAAAAGAAAAAGAGCATGTATTTAATGTCGTACAGCGTCAATATCAGGAACAACGCATCGAAGGTGTTCCTAAGCATACCGTTCAAGTGCCCGATGAAGCACTTGCTCTCATTAAAAAAGAATCGGGTTTAACTAAAAAGGCACGGGCAGTCCAGTCCGCGCGCAGAGATTTTTTGAGCGAGTTTATCTGGCCTGCTAAAGGAATAATATCCGGTGTTTACGGTAGTCGACGTGTCTACAATGGTGAGCCTCGACGGCCGCACTATGGTGTTGATATTGCTGCACCACAAGGTTCAGCCGTTATTGCTCCTGCCGCAGGAAAAGTTACTCTCGTGCATAAGAACATGTACTTCTCAGGCGGCACCTTGATTGTTGATCATGGTTATGGTGTATCATCTACTTTTATTCACTTGCACAAAATCCTAGTCAAAGAGGGTGATGAGATTGAGCAAGGCCAATTAATTGCTGAAATAGGCTCCACTGGAAGAGCAACGGGCCCGCACTTAGATTGGCGTATGAACTGGTTTAACGAACGATTAGATCCTCAATTGTTATTTGATAAACCACCTGAAAAACAGTAAATAACCGAATAAAAGGCGGATACGCTAGAGAATTTGATGATGGATAAAAAACTATTGAAATTACTGGTTTGCCCAGTGACAAAAGCCCCTTTACAGTTCGATCGTGAAAATCAAGAATTAATTTCCGTAGCCGGTGGCCTTGCTTATCCCATTCGGGATGATATTCCGGTTATGTTGGAGACAGAAGCCCGTCAATTATCGGAAGATGAAAAGGAAAAGTGGCGCAAGGACGTTATTGAATAAGTAGTCGATTCTGAAAAATGCACAACGTACTGATTTAGAAAATAAAATCGCTGGATTGACAATTTATTTCGACCATAAACAAGATGCTGACAGCATTTTTCAGGGCGACGTGCCTCACAGGGAAGTGGTGAGGCCATTGGTCGATTAGGCCAACGCTACCGCTCCTGCTAACGCTCATTACCTGCGTCCATGCAGGCAATGCGAGAAGCTAAAATACCAGTAAATCGACGCATTTACGCCAGTATTTTTGCTTCGACCCTTGAAAAAAGCCAAGGAAGGCTTTTTTCAGAGTCAACTAAGTAAGTCACAAGCGTATTACTACACCATTTGAGAAGAGAGCTTATGTCTGAAGAAACGATTTTCACCAAGATTATTAACGGTGATATACCCTCTGAAAAACTTTATGAAGATGAACACTGCATTTGTATCCGTGATATTGCTCCTCAAGCACCAACACATCTATTAGTGATTCCCCGTAAGCCAATTCCACGATTAGCCGATGCGACTGAAGACGATAAAACCTTGTTAGGACATTTGTTACTTTCAGTGGGTGACATTGCGCGTCAAGTGGGCGTTGATGATGCCTTTCGCGTCATTATTAACAATGGCGCCAATGCGGGGCAAACCGTTTTTCATTTGCACTTGCATATACTTGCCGGAACCACCTTTAAAGAGGGTATGGTTTAATTTATAGCTTAAACCTAAACGCCATCTCTCCGTATAAATACTTGCTGGGCTAATAGATTAGTTTATAATCGCCGCCCATCTTCATTCACTAAAATTATTTTATTCCTATGACTGTTTCACCTAGCTCTGGCCCATCGATGACAAGTGCGGAACTGCGCGATGCTTTCTTGCGTTTCTTTGAAAGTAAGCAACACACGCGTCTACCCAGTAGTTCGTTGGTTCCTGGTAATGATCCTACTTTACTCTTTACCAATGCCGGTATGGTGCAGTTTAAAGATGTATTCTTAGGTGAAGATCAACGCGACTATACGCGCGCAGCAACCTCGCAACGTTGCGTACGTGCTGGCGGTAAACACAACGATTTAGAAAATGTAGGCTATACCGCGCGACACCATACCTTCTTTGAGATGTTGGGTAATTTTAGTTTTGGTGATTACTTTAAAAAAGAAGCGATTCAATATGCATGGGAATTTCTCACCTCTGATGAATGGCTAGGTATTACAGCAGAAAAACTAACCGTGACTGTATATGCAGACGATGACGAAGCTTATGATATTTGGGCGAAAGAAGTTGGTGTTCCCACTGATCGTATTATTCGCATAGGCGATAATAAAGGTGGCAAGTACCAGTCTGATAACTTCTGGGCCATGGGGGATACGGGTCCTTGTGGTCCATGCAGTGAAATTTTTTATGACCATGGTGCCGATGTGTGGGGAGGTCCGCCGGGCTCACCAGAAGAAGATGGCGATCGCTTTATCGAAATTTGGAACCTGGTGTTTATGCAATTTAATCGTAGCGCCAATGGTGATATGCAAGCATTACCTAAGCCTTCCGTTGATACTGGCATGGGGCTTGAGCGCATTGCAGCAGTGATACAAGGCGTGCATAGCAATTACGAAATTGATTTGTTTCAAAACCTCTTGGCAGCAGTTGCTGACGTTACCCAAGCAGAAAATAAAGAAGATAAATCCTTACGCGTGATAGCGGACCATATTCGTTCTTGCGCATTCCTCATCGTCGATGGTGTTTTGCCATCCAATGAAGGTCGCGGCTATGTTTTGCGACGTATTATTCGTCGAGCAATTCGGCATGGACATAAGCTGGGCCAAAAAGATGTTTTCTTTCATAAATTAGTTCCCGCGCTTGTAAAAGAAATGGGTGAAGCTTATCCCGAGTTACAAGAGCATCAAGCGCAACTTGCGAAAGTATTACTTGCCGAAGAGCAACAATTTGAAAAAACCTTGGAAAAAGGGCTCGCCGTTTTTGAATCAGAGCTGAAAAATATTTCTGGAAAAGAAATACCTGGGGAAGTGGTTTTTACCTTACATGATACTTATGGCTTCCCAACCGATTTAACCAATGATATTGCCCGTGAGCGTGGTTATAGCCTGGATATGCAGGGTTATGAGAGTGCGATGGCAGAGCAGCGTGCTAGAGCACGAGCAGCGGGTAAATTCAAAATTGACTATACCGATAAAATTGATTTTGCTGGGAAAACCATATTCTCTGGTTATGTTGATATACATCAAAGCGCTTCTGTTCAGGCCTTATATAAAGACGAAAAGATTGTCGAGAAACTAAATGAAGGAGACGATGGCGTTATTATCCTCAACCAAACGCCGTTTTATGCAGAATCCGGTGGTCAAGTGGGGGATACAGGTTACTTATCGATTGGGGATAACCGCTTTGAAGTGCGCGATTGTCAGAAAAATGGAGAAAACCATTTACATATTGGTCGTTTGCTCAATGGTGCAATTCAAATAGGTGATACGGTTCAGGCGGAAATTGACAATAATTTGCGTCAGTCTATCGCGCTTAACCATTCAGCGACTCATCTTATGCACGCTGCTCTGCGTTCGGTATTGGGTGAACACGTTACCCAAAAGGGTTCCTTGGTTGACTCAGATAAACTGCGTTTTGATTTTTCTCACTATGAAGCGGTCAGCCCGGCAGAGTTAAAAGCCATAGAGCGCAAAGTCAACGATGAAATTCGGCGCAATACCCCTGTGTTAACAGAGCTCTGTTCTATGGACGAAGCTAAGGAAAAAGGCGCAATGATGCTCTTTGGCGAAAAGTATGGCAGTGAGGTTCGAGTCCTTACCATGGGCGATGGTTTTTCCGTTGAACTCTGTGGTGGTACTCATGTGGAGCGGACAGGCGACATAGGGCTTTTCCACATTGTTTCTGAGTCGGGTATTGCTGCAGGTATCCGGCGTATTGAAGCGATTACAGGAGAAAAAGCGCTGACGGCCTTTGATCAATTACAATCACAATGGCAACAAGCCGCAGCCATTGTTAAAGCGAACCCAGGTAATTTGCTTGATAAATTGGAGCAATTAACCGCCCAATCTAAACAGCAAGAAAAGCAGTTGGCTGAGTTACAGTCAAAAATTGCATTGGCAGCAAGTAGTGACTTATTGAATCAGGCAAAAGTAATTGATGGGATAAAAGTAATCACTCATCAGTTAGATGGCGTGGATGCTAACGTTTTACGTAAATTGGCGGAATCACTTAAGTCAAAATTGTCTAGTGGCATCTTTTTACTGGCAGGTGTGGATGGCGCTAAAGTGGCCCTAATCACAGGGGTGACTAAAGATTTGCACAATAAATATAAGGCCGGTGATTTAATGCGTTTGGTTGCCCCTGCTCTTGGTGGAAAAGGTGGTGGTCGCCCTGATATGGCGCAAGGCAGCGGTAATCAGCCAGAAAATATCGAGCAAGCTTTTGAAATCGTTGAAAAATGGGTAAAAAACACCGATTTTAGCGCTTAAGTATTAACTTTTTAATACAGATAGTGTTAAATACTCGACCCTTTGTGACGTGGCGCACAATTCAACACTTTGTATTGCTAATAGGATGAATAAATGAGCCTACTGGTTCAAAAATATGGTGGTACCTCTGTTGGTACGGTCGAGCGTATACAGGCGGTAGCTGATAAAGTTGCCGCTGCTCAGCGTGATGGGCATGATATGGTGGTTGTGGTTTCGGCCATGAGTGGTGAAACCAATCGCTTAGTTGGCTTAGCTAGCCAAATGCAAACAACCCCTGACCCCAGGGAGATGGATGTGTTATTGTCCACGGGCGAGCAAGTGACCATTGCGCTTCTTTGTATGGCACTTAAAGAGCGAGGTTGTGATGCTTGTTCTTATACAGGTTCACAAGTGAAAATTGTGACTGATAGCGCCCATACTAAGGCCAGAATTCAATCAATTGACGACCATAACATTAAGGCGGATTTAGATGCCAAAAAGGTTGTTGTCGTCGCTGGTTTTCAGGGTGTTGAAGAAAGTGGCAGTATCACCACCTTAGGTAGAGGTGGTTCAGATACTACGGCTGTAGCCCTGGCTGCGGCACTAAAAGCAGATGAATGCCAAATATACACCGATGTTGATGGGGTTTATACTACGGACCCTAGAGTTGTATCCAGTGCGCAAAGGTTAGATAAAATCACCTTTGAAGAAATGTTGGAAATGGCTAGTTTGGGATCTAAGGTTTTACAGATTCGTGCAGTAGAATTTGCCGGAAAATACAATGTGCCTTTGAGAGTATTACACAGCTTTCAGGAAGGCCCCGGTACATTAATAACACTCGATGAGGAGTTGAGTTCAATGGAACAACCGGTTGTCTCGGGTATCGCGTTTAATCGCGACGAAGCAAAAGTAACAGTTCAAGGTATTCCCGATACACCTGGTGTGGCCTCAAAAATATTGGCTCCTGTGGGGGATGCGAATATCGAAGTTGATGTCATCGTACAAAATGTTGCAGCAGATAACACCACTGACCTAACGTTTACGGTTAATCGCGGTGATATGCTTAAAGCGAGAAAAGTGCTTGAGCCCGTTGCCGAAGAATTAGGCGCTAAATCTATAGTGACCGATGATAGTATTGCTAAAGTTTCAATTGTAGGTGTTGGCATGCGTTCTCACGCTGGAGTTGCTGCACAAATGTTTAAAAGTTTGGCAGAAGAAAACATCAACATCCAAATGATCACGACATCTGAGATTAAAATTTCAGTCATCGTAGAAGAGCGTTACCTTGAGCTTGCAGTTCGTTGTCTGCATACCGCTTTTGGTTTAAATGCACCGGCCGCTTAGTAGTTATTTAGCCGGAGTAAACTGATAAGACCTGTACCGTTAGGTCCTATTTTTATTTATGTAAAAACATAACAACTTAACAGGATAAAAAGGAGGCAGTAATGCTTATATTAACACGTCGTATTGGTGAAACTTTGATGGTAGGGGACGATGTTACAGTGACCGTTTTGGGCATCAAAGGTAACCAAGTTCGCATAGGCGTTAACGCACCTAAAGAAATTGCAGTACATCGTGAAGAAATTTACGAGCGTATTCAAAGAGAAAAAGCACAGTCACAATCTTCTGACGAATAAATACTATTTAGGCATTTTAGTCATCATGCAATTTTATTTTTTGGCTTTAGTTATTTAGTTAGAGTCACTCTATAAAATGAGGATGCACGAATATATCTTTAGTGTTCTTTGAATTTACAGAAAGTATGGTATGATGCGCCGCTAATTTTGGCACGGTAGTTTGAAATAACTTTTTCACCCGCATATTTAAGGGTAAAACTGTCTTCATTCGAAAGAAAAATGTCAAATTAAAAGTAAGTTAAACCACTAAACGATTTAGAAGAGATGGCCGAAAAAATTGACGGGAACAATTTTGGAGGTCGAAGACGCTCCGTTGGGGTGAATCGCAGGAGGCGATGAATCAGTGGTTGATAGATTCGTCAGGAACGAATATAAGCAACAAGCGTTTTTTGGTTTGTTGGCCCGAAGGGCAATCAATAACTTCCTGCATTATTGAAGTACCCTACATCCATGTAAGGTAAGGGTAGGAGACCGTACTAATGCGCTCCCCAATAAAGAAAAGTGCTTAGTAAAACGCTAAATGGAAAGTAATTAATAGATTAAACGATTATGGAGAGATGGCCGAGTGGCCGAAGGCGCTCCCCTGCTAAGGGAGTATACGGTGAAACGTATCGAGGGTTCGAATCCCTCTCTCTCCGCCACTTCATTCCCGCCTTTGTCCGACTATACCCCATAAAATAAGGGCTTCAGGGATTACTCAAAACATCAACTCCGCCTTTATCCTACTTTCCCCGCCAATTCGAATGACACTAAAATGACACTGATTTAGGTTTAATCTAAATCCTACATGTGGCGCGAAAAGCAACATGGTTATAAAAAGCTTTACATCTATAACCAAAACGTTGACTTTTAAATTTTCTTACCTCATCATCGGCAAGGCCTGTTAGCCGGTATAAAGGTATCAAAGGAAAACAGGGGAGCTAACCAATAAAATTGATTTTTAGGAGTTCTACACCATGTCCATTTTGACAGAAATCCCAGGTATTACTGGCGAAACATCTGACCAAAACCACCCTGGCTGTATTGATACAAGAAGTATAAGCTGGGGGGTTAAACGCAAAATTACCTCACGTACATCCACTCAAGGTGATAGAGAAAGCTCAAATGCTATCATCACGGACTTAACCCTTAAAAAGTTTATGGATAAGTCGACCCCTAAAATATTTATAGAGGCGGCCTGTGGTCGGGCGAAAACCATTAAAATTTATCTGACCAAAACAGGCACAGGTT
>JBNKUQ010000104.1:0-9667 GCA_050298695.1 Cellvibrionaceae bacterium | reverse complement strand
ATCATTACCGGTTTTAATTAATTCAATTTTATTTGATAAGTCTTTAAAAAGGGCATCTTTCGATACACCAAAATGACTCATAATGACATCAGTCTCTTTTTCGTCAGACTGTAAAAGCTCAAACAACCAATGCTCCACTTCGATTGAAAAATGTGAGCGCGAAGAGGCAAGAGCAACCGCCTTCTCTAATAATTCACGACTTGTGGGTGACATGTGTTTAACTAATTTGTCAAACTCCATACTGCTTTCTCCTGTCTTTATTTTCTCGATAATAATCGTTTTGAAATGAGCACATCTTTCGACTTACTCATCAACCAAGCATTGTTATTTAACTGTAGGCCTTTACCAAGAGGGTTAACCTCTCCTCTTTTACAGCGCACATGAAATTCAAAACAAACACTGATATGTGGAGGAACATATGCATTAACCGCAGACGCCAAGCGCTGATACAAGGGTTCACCAGTCTGTAGAGTTAAAAAAGTTGGCATATCAATATCATGAATTCCTATAATAATTTTCGACTGTATATCCCAATAACGCTTCCCTAGAATAACACCTGCTCCTAGCTGGTGGTTTTTACCTTGACGACCAATTTGACAGCGGTCTCTCAACATAATGGGCAGCCAACACCCGACCATGGAACGAGTGGTTACCCTTGCCTGAACCAGTTCTGCAATCATCAGCTCTAGATTTGAAAGCGGGCGATTACTTTTTGCATAATGGCCAGAGTAAAAAATTTGTACAGGATTATCACCGTAGCAACTTGCAAAACTCTTAAGAGAAAGAGAAAAGTGATCTGTCTCTTTCCCTTCAGAATTTTCATACTGTACAGGTAACTTATATTTACCGAGCGACTTGTAATATAGAGAAATAAGTCGGTGTTCAAAAATTCCAATAAAATCAGAAAGAGCGAAATCGCCATGTTTAATACGCTCAAGCGCCAACTTAATGTAGTGTTGAGGTAAAACACCAGATGCCCCCAATAAGCCAATAAAGCTTACTAAGTATTCGTATTGACTCATCGAAGACGAATCTGCCTCTTTCAGTCTAATACTATCCAAACTAAACCCTAAAGAGGGTATTGATTTAAAGCGGATAACCTCGTTGCTTGGGTGACCATCTTCTCCAATTCTGCTTGCAGCTTCGCCTTTAAGAGCACACTCCCTGATAAAATTATTTTCATAATGACGAACTAACGAAAAAAAGTCTTCGCGTTCTACATGGCCATTATATCGATTATTTAAACTAGAGGCTGACATCCCACCCTCGGCGGCCAAGAAAACTCAATGCGTGAGTACCGTGTCGTTTTTATCGACAACTGAGTAAAGGTATTAATCACACTAAACTGTGAAAAAAATTCATCTAAGATCGAACCAAATAAATACAAACCATTCCCTGCATAAAAATTTTCATCACAAGTAATAATAAAATGTGTCCCTTGACACATAGCGGAGCGACCGCTATCGAGAATTCGAGCGGTGACTAATTCCGTTTCTAAACTGACAATGCCATCAATCAAAGAACGAGCTTCTTTAGAGTCATTGAAATTATAAAGTGTTAACGTTTCTTTTAGTTTATCTAGACCATTACTATCGGAGAAATGCTGTAGAGACAACTGAGAAACCAACTGCCATCTTGTTGAATCACTAAGCTTAGGCAAAACCGTTGGTGTTGGCGGAACCAAGCAAGATATACGTAAACCTGCCCCCCCACTTCCAAAACTCACCCCAGGCTGGTTAGGCCCAAATGGAAGATTGTTTGGCTGATCTCTATTGGTACACACGACATCGACATTGATAATCCAATCACTTTGTGGAGCAATTGTTTTAAAGTTGAAGTCAACAAAATTTAGATAAACATCGGTACCATGACTGACCTTACCTTTTTGCCATTGAGAATTCTCTCGACGATACGACCAATAAATTTGATCTGGACCCTTAACAGAAAAACCACCATAAAAAGGTGGAATAACCTTCCGCTCACCTTTATGATTGGTAGCATAGACTTCTTTAATTTGGTATATATCTGCAAGCTTAACATCTTGACTCGAAACTCTGAGCATTACCTCGCTGCCCAATTCTGAAGCCTGCAAAGGTTCACATGCACTTTCAAACATATTAACAATGGGAACACAACCAAGCATAAATGTTTTTGCGTCAACCCCTCGTACTAAATCTGTATTTGTCGTATCGCAGTAAATATAAATTTCAAAGCCTTCTTTATAACGGCTCCAAGCACCCGACAGTCGATCGAGTTCGACAAACAAAAATTTTTGCGGCAATAAAAAATATTCTGCCAGAAGGCGATGCGCGGATGATGCCCTTCCATCAAAATCTAATATACTTTCATCCGCACTAAATCCACAAGCAGCAACAACGCCACTATCATAGAAAAAAGGATCTTCATCAAAGGCATCGCGCGCTATGGCGACGCCGACAACATTATTGAGCAACACTTGATGCAAGTTAAATGCAATATTTGTTGGAGCATTAATATAAAAACGCAACTTATCCTCATCAAAATTAAATAGCCCACTTTCATCAGTAGGCTTTAATTTAATTTTTAGGATAGATTGAACAGACTTTGTTTTTTGTATAGATACTGGCAAAGAAGGAGCTTTGGCAGGAAGAGGATAAAATTTTATTTTCTCTACAGAAACAGGAAGAACATCAGCGGCAGTACACGCCTTGTAATAACAATAACTCTCATCATAACCTTTTACTTTAAACTTTTTTCCGCGTGGAACCGTCACTTTTTTTTGCAAGTGAGGCATCAAACTTAACTCAAGTATCGTCATCGACGGCAAGGGGGCATGATAATCTGGGTATAAAACTCCCATTAAAGCTTCCGTTAACTCTGGAAAACTATCATCAAGAGAATGGCGAATACGGGCTGTCAAAAAAGCAAAGGACTCTATCAAACGAGACACATGAGGATCTTCAACCACTTCCTTATCGAGACGAAGACGACCAGCTATTTTAGGGTATTTTTCAGAGAATTCAGCCCCTGCTTTACGAATATAATTTAATTCACGATTATAGTATGAAAGTAAAACGTCATCCATGATTCACCTCTCGAAGATGTACAGCCTTATCAATAGTTTTAACTCGCGAATCAAATAGCAAAGGAATTGGATCCGGATCTATCATCAAAACAGCAGAAATTTTCATATAAAGTGTTCGTTCATAATCTTCACCCATCTGTTCCAGATCCACATGCACTTCCTTAAAGCGGGGCTCATATTTCTCAATAATATCCTGTACTTTCAGCCTAAATTCTTCCTTACCCTCGTCATTACCTAACTGGATAACACTAAAATCAGGCAAACCATAATTAACAACTGACACATCAAGCTCTGCAAACTTTTGAGGTAATGCATCTCGATATAAACGGGTATTGAGCAGAGCCTCTAAATCTCGTTTAATACTATTTTTTATATCGCTTAAAACAACACCATATGACTTTGCCTCGCTTAATGTCGTTGTAGGATCATCGTCGATCAAACGATCAAGTAATGATGGCAATACTGGCTGATCACTTTTTATCTTTGACACAATTTACGCCTAAACAATGTCGCTCTCGCATACAGAATGTGCTGCATTTTTCAACAACAATGATTTACGATCATTAATTGATAACTCTTCTTCACCTAGTAGCCAAGTTCTTAAACCTACACCGCGATAGATAGCAGATACTTGGTTCCACTCCGTTTTTCTACCGAGAGCTGCAGCAGCGTCATCAAGTGTCGGATATATAGCAGGGATATAGACCTCGCCTTCAGTGCCATTTGTTAAAATAATATTTGCCTTGCGCCACAACACATCTAAAATACGTTCAGGCTCCAGCAATTCAATTTCAACCACCTGAGAAAAATCAACCCAAAAATATTTACCATTTGTGCCCAAAACTTCAAATATATTCGCTGTAACATCATCTAAATCGCGTAGCAATAATGAAGACTGGTCACCTACAACAAAATGATTCATCTCACTCATAGAGTCTATTTGTTCAGCTAATGATGCGATCCTACCTTCATCGTTTTCATTAATAGCGACCAACAAATCAAGTGCTATTTTTATGGATGGTGTGGGCTCATCAATAAGCTCTGGTTTTGCTTTTAATGAAAACACATCAGCTCTAGTTTGTGCAGCATGTATTAAGTGGCGCCAAGTTACTACGGCCAACCCCAAATCAGGCTTTAGGGTCATTAGTGTATTAAGTTGATTATCTGCACGTTCAAACTCATTATTGGCACACAATAATTCAACAAATAATGTTCGGGCAATTTCATCATTAGGGTTTAATTTTACTCTTTCGGCGGCAGCCGCCAATGCCAAATCTAACTCTCCCTGCTGAAACAACTCTTCTATACTGATTTTTTTTTCCGTTTCGCTAGACACTGACATAAATACTCCTAGAGTTGATATAAGTTATTTAGATTGATTTGAAGAAGATTTAGCGGCACCAACCGCCAACTCCGTGACTAATTTGATAGAAGAGATCAGCTGATCTAACTGGAAATGAGGCTGCAAATGCATAATACAACTGTAGTTTCCAGGACTGCCAAGCTTCTCTTTAACTTCGACTTTACTCATACTCAGCGGATAACGCGCTTTTAATTCAGCAGAGTTACCATCACCTGATGTTGTATACTGATTAAGCCAGTTCTGAAATACTCGTTGACACTCATCTGGACCAATAAAACTACCAATTTTATCTCGCCCAATGACCTTAATATAATGTCCAAAGCGTGAAACACACATCATATACTGTATCATTGCAGATAATTTTGCATTTGCTGTCGCAATATCTGTTGTATATTGAGGTGGCTTATGCATTGAGCTATTACTGTAGTAAACACTTTTTTCAACACTGTGGTAACTACACAAGGGTATGAAGCCCAAGTCACTCAATTCACGCTCTAAAAAGTCATCAATTTGCGTGTTAGTCGCCATCCTTGGGCTGATGTTATTTTTTTCATAACGGTTTTTTGCGTAGGTCAAATGTCTAACAACACCACCTTCACCAAATTCATGTACACCGCCACGTATATCAGCAAACCACCCGGTATTCGCAAACGCCCTAATCAACACACTACCAAAGGAGTAACAAGCATTACCCCATAGAAGGTCTCGGTCTGGATTGCTTATTCGTTCTTGGTAATTAAATTGTTGATAACGGGTATCGTCATCATTATAAGGCTGTCTCATCAACATATCGGGTAGTGTTAACCCAACAAAGCGAGTACTTTCGTTACTGCGAAGCTTGTTAAACTCAAAATATTCTTTCTGCTTAAAAACATCAGCTACATTTAAGGGGTAGCCTAACTCTCTCAAACTATTCAAACCAAACAATGATGGCTCTGCGGATGCAATAAAAGGGCATAAGGCTGCTGTAGCAATATCAGCAACATGCCCCAAAACTTCAACATCAGTATTGGCAAAACCTTTCCGTGGCCGATGGGTAATCGCATAATCACCTAAAAGGACACCAAATGGTTCTCCTCCAGGCATATCGAATTCATCGCTGTAAACGCGCTTAAAGATACTACTTTGATCAAATTCTATTGCTCGAGAGACATCTTTACCTAATTCACGCCAGCTAACATTAAGAACTTTAATTTTTATTGTTAAGTTTTCATCGTAATCAGACTCTACATCTGATAAATATTGTAGCCCCCGCCATGAAGCTTCCAACTGCTTAAACCTGGGGTGGTGTAAAACTTCATCAAGCTGTTGATTAATTAATTTGCTTAACGATAAATAAGCCTGCTGAGCGATATACCTTAGCTGTTCTGGTGAACGCTTCTTGAGTGAAGCAAGCGCATCTTTCAGCCAATCATTAACACAATCATCAAGGTCAAAACTGCTACTTTCGTTCAGACATTGGGAGAGCAACGGCGATACATCAGCAAGGTTTTCCTCTGATTCCGTTTCTAAGAAAAGCTCTCTATCGATATCCGCAAGGTCTAACAAGTGTTCATTCTCTATTTAATATGTAAAAGGCCCATAAAAAAATTGATAGCAAGCTTTACACTCGCATAGCTTTTACAGGTCTAATGATTTTCATTATTGGAAAAACAATCACTACTCTGTTTTAAGTCAAAATAAATACCGAGGCATCTGCCCCGATATTTATAATACTCAACATTTATTTGATTTCAGGGATACGCGCAACCATACGCAATGATGTTGTTAGTTCTTCCATTTGCAACCATGGACGCAACCAAGCAACTGCACTATATGAACCTGGGCTACCAGGTACTGGCTTAACCTCCACTTTTGCTTCACGCAATGGATATTGTGCCCGCATATCCTGACCACCTTCTTCACTGGCATTGACATAATTATTAATCCAGCGATTCAACCATTGCTGCATATCTTCTGCCTCCATAAAGCTGCCGATTTTATCGCGAGCCATTACTTTCAAGTAGTGGGCGATACGTGATGTCGCCATGATATAAGGCAAGCGAGCCGAAATAGCAGCATTTGCTGTTGCATCATGACTATCATACACAGCGGGTTTTTGGGTGGTTTGACTACCAAAAAACACCGCATAATCAGTATTTTTATAGTGTGATAGAGGCATAAAGCCTAAGCCGCTTAACTCCGCTTCTCGACGATCTGTAATGCCGATTTCAGTGGGACATTGCATATCTATATCGCCATCGTCAGTGGTCGTTAAATGCACGGGCAAATCATCAACACGACCACCACCCTCAGCACCACGGATGGCAGTACACCAACCATATTGAGCGAAGGCATTAGTCATACGCGCACCTAGAACATAAGCCGCATTTGACCAACAATAATTGTTGTTTTCAGGTCTATCGATATCAGCAAATTCTTCGTATGCAAACTCTTCAATAGGCTTTGTTTCTGCACCATAAGGCATTCGAGACAAGAAGCGAGGCATAGCCATTGTCACAAAACGTGAATCATCCGACTCACGAAATGAACGCCACTTAGTGTATTCAGCAGAATCAAATATTTTGGACAAATCACGCGGCTTTGATAGTTCCGACCAATCATTAAAACCAAAGAATTCAGGGCTAGATGCTGTTAAGAATGGACAAAATGCCGCTGCAGACACATTTGACATATTACCTAGCAGCTCAATATCGTCAGGATGATTAGTAAATTGATAATCACCAACAATTGCTCCATATGGCTCACCACCTGGTGATCCAAATTCGTTCTCATATAATTTCTTGAAGGTTTGGCTCTGATCAAACTCAACTGCACGAGATAGGTCTTTTGCCAGTTCTTTTTTACTCGCATTAAACATTTTTAACTTTAAGGTACGACTCGTTTCAGAATTCATTATCAAGTAATGAGCACCACGCCAAGTACCTTCGAGCTGTTGAAAACGCTCATGATGCATGACTTCACGCAATTGCTTACTGATAGCAGCATCTATGCTTTCAATCGCTTTGCGGAAAGTTACCATTAAATTTTTATTCCAGGTAACCGTCCCTTTCATTGCTTCTTCAGTCAGCGTTTTAAGAAGCGCTTGAGCCTCTTCTGCATCTGTTTGCTTGGTTGCTTGTATCGCTTGATCAAGCAAACTAACCGACTCGACTACTTCTGCGTTTTGAGTTTCTTTAACGGCATCAGTCATTGATTAACCCTCCTGTTTTTCTGCATCAACAGCTTTGGCTAGTTCGCTCAAATCTGCTTCATTGTTAAGTACGCGCTCAAGGATATCCTCAAGCTCCTCTGAACGGTCCGCTTTTGTTGAAAGGTCACGCAATTTATTGCGGGTCTCTAACAATTTCTTTAATGGTTCGATTTGATCAACAATGGCTGCAGGTTCGAAGTCTTTAAGTGACTCAAACTTAAGGTCAACTGCAAACTCAGAACCATCATCTTTTAATGTATTTTTAACCTTGATATTAAGACCTGGAGTCATGCTTTTTAGCACTTCGTCAAAATTATCACGGTCGATTTGTACAAAACGGCGATCTTTCAAAGGCTTCAAGGGTGCAGTCGCATCACCTGAAAAATCACCCATTACGCCAACGACGAATGGAAGCTCTTTTTTGATCATAGCGCCTTCTGTCTCAACATCATAACTGATATGAACTCGAGGCTTACGGACGCGGTTTAGTTTTTTATGAATACTTTCCATAAGTTAACTCCGTTGGTTAGTGAAAGTGTTTTAAATAAAAGTTAAGCATCAGCCTTATCGGCTTTACCAGTGATACCTGACAAATTTTGATATTTTGTTCTCGCAGAGTCGTCAGGTATTAACTCTTTGATCAATTCAGTTAGAGGTAAACTACTCCAACGAACAGCCTGCTCTATAGAATAAGAAATCGGAGAATGCGGCTCAGCTCGACGGAAATAAGTTGCAACTTCGCGCAAGCACTGCAAAGCATCCTCTCGACTTTCAATAGGACCTCCTATCGACACCGCCTTTTTGGTTTTCACAGCTGTTGTTGCTCCTACTTCTTCATCGTTGGATTCACTCACCTCAACAACATGCAAACGATCTCCGGCCACATACTTTAACACTTTAAGGCAATTTTGCAGGGCATCCAATATTTGTCCTGTAGGTAGAGGATCGCTTTTAGCATAGTTATCCAACACATCTTGAAAACGCGCATATTCTTCTATAGCTAAATGAATATGCTCTTGAGTCTCTAGCAGAAATTCCGTTTCTGTTTCCTGCAAAATATTATCAAGCTGCGCTCGAGTAATACCATTTTGTTTAAATTTAGCCTCTCGCCTATCTTCATCGGTAATACGATCAGCCTCCAAGACTTGCTCACACTGCCACACAGCTAGAGGGCCCGGAACATCACCTTGGGTAATTTTAATCGCCCTGATCGGATAAATTAACGCGCCTTCACTACCAAATCCATTCAACCCAGCCAAAGCGGAGAGCTGTGATATTAGACCATCCTCTTCATCAGGCAAAGGGTATAATTGCTCACCGTAGGACTCAATTAACTGTCTTGCCAAAGAAAAACCTCTGGCAATACCAAGAAAACCATATTGGCGCGTCAAAGCCTCAATATACCAAGCAACTAGCTCAATATCCTTGCTTTCATTAACGAGAACCTCAGGGACTCGTTGCAATATTTCACGCCAATCATCCATATCTATAGGCGAATTATTACCCTCACTTCGAGCTGCTCGCTCATTGTTCTTGGCAACTGAACGCGCATTGCGTATCACCTGATAGGTAGAGTCAACTGCTATATTGTCACGCAAATCCCCAACCACGGCTTTATCAGCAGCGATAGGGGATATCATTTCAGCAATATCTGCTTCTGTGATGCAATCAAAAGTCGTCATACTCTTCTTAACCTGCTTCCTTGTTACTTAAGGAGTGAAATTAGAGGCTATATCCGATAAAAATCGAGCAGATTTATATTGGCGCCTAACATTATGAAAGTGGATTTTATTTCTGATCTTACTTAATAAAAGTTGCTTAGCTTTTTTATAAGGCTCAAAGTCGCTAATCACATGGTAACTTGCTTGAAAACTTAACAACTCATCTGCGTAGCGCTTGATATCTTTATTATAAAAAGCATCCTTAATTGCATTTTGCAACACTATCAATTTTTTTTCAAAGAAATAAGTGCCTGCTGCCAACGGAAAATCTCGACTAACGCCCTCAACATCAGCACGAAGATAATACGACAAAGAACGCACATGAG
>JBNKUQ010000103.1:0-9720 GCA_050298695.1 Cellvibrionaceae bacterium | reverse complement strand
CCCTTTACGGTGTTAGGGACCGATGGTTTTGGTCGCAGTGATACACGAACCAAGTTGCGTCATTTCTTTGAAGTCAATCGCTACTATATTGTCGTTGCTGCATTAAAAGCCTTGGCTGATCAGGGTGACATTAAAGTCGATGTTGTCACCAAAGCAATTAAAGATTTTGGTTTGGATCCAAATAAAGCCGATCCAATGACTGTATAAAAAGAGGAATTCATTCTAGTGGCTAAGCAAACTGTTACTGTTCCCGATATAGGTGGTGCCGAAGGTGCCGAAATTATTGAAATCGCTGTTGCGGTTGGTGACGTTATCGAAGAGGGGCAAGATATTGTTACCCTAGAAACCGATAAAGCGTCGATGGATGTCCCATCCTCATTGGGCGGTAAAATTACGGCTTTAAAAGTCAGTGTTGGCGATAAAGTGTCTGAAGGTGATGTGTTGTTAGAAGTTGAAACCGACGCTGAAGTACCTGCAGAATCTGCTCCAGTAGCAGAAGAGAATAAAGTGGAAGCAGCTTCCGCTCCGGCGGCATCCGATGGTGAAAACGAAATCGTTGTTACCGTACCCGATGGTGCTGAAGGCGCCGATATTATTGAGCTGTGTGTTGCCGAGGGCGATACCGTAGAGGAGGGTGATTCACTCGTCGTCCTCGAAACGGATAAAGCATCCATGGAAGTGCCTGCGCCTAAAGCAGGTAAAGTGCTTAGCTTTGCGGTTAAGCCAGGCGATAAAACGGTAGAGGGGGGGGCGATATTAACCTTGTCTGTTGCAGGTTCCTCTAGTACTGCAGCAGCACCCGTAGAATCAAACGCTAGCCCAGAACCGCAAGTGGCTGCTAGTGCTTCATCTGAAGAAGTAGTGAAGGTTCCCGATGGTGCTGAAGGTGCCGAAGTGATCGAAGTGATTGTTGCTGTTGGTGATGAGGTTGCAGAAGGCGATTCTTTGATTGTCTTGGAAACCGATAAAGCCTCTATGGAAGTGCCTGCACCTAAAGCCGGTAAAGTAGTGAGTTTGGCGGTTAAGCAGGGCGATAAGACGGTAGAAGGTGGCGATATCCTTACTTTAGCCGTCGCTGGTGCTGCTCCAGCCCCAAGTGCAGTAGCGCCTAAGTCTGCGCCAGCAAGTGCACCTGCACCAGCCGCTAAATCGGCGCCAGCGCCAAAAGCGGATGAAGCTACCGTCGTTGCGGCGAGCCAATCCAAAGATGTGTATGCGGGCCCGGCGGTACGCAAGTTAGCCCGTGAAATGGCTGTCGACCTAACCCAAGTGACAGGCACTAGTGAGCGTGGCCGCATCAGTAAAGACGACGTTAAAGCCTACGTTAAACAAGTGATGACTGGACAAAAACCGGCACCCGCTGCGAGTGCTGGCGTGGTGGCAGGTTCTGGTATCCCGCCCATTCCTCCTGTTGACTTCTCACAGTTTGGTGAGATTGACATGGTGCCAATGAGTAAAATCAAAAAACTCACCGCAGCCAATATGTCTCGCAACTGGCTGAATATTCCCCATGTTACCCAGTTTGATGATGCCGATATCACCGATTTAGAAGATTTTCGTCAAGGTCTTAAAGCCGAAGCAGAAAAGCGCGGTGTTAAATTAACGCCATTACCCTTCTTGCTGAAAGCTTGTGCCGCAGCCTTAGTGGCAGAGCCCAGTTTTAATGTATCCATGCATCACGATGGTGAACATATTGTGCAGAAAAAATATGTGAATATCGGTGTTGCCGTTGATTCACCTATTGGTTTAGTGGTTCCCGTCATTCGCGATGTCGACAAAAAAGGTTTGTGGGAATTGGCCGCTGAGTTTATGGAAATTATCGACAAAGCGCGCAATGGTAAACTTGGGCCCAAAGATATGCAGGGTGGTTGTTTTACTATTTCCAGTTTGGGTGCCATGGGTGGTCAAGGCTTTACGCCGATTGTTAATGCACCTGAAGTCGCTATTTTGGGTGTATCGAAAGCGGAGATAAAGCCCAAGTGGAACGGCAGCGAGTTTGTCCCTCGCAATATGCTACCGTTGTGTTTGTCCTACGATCACCGAGCTATTAACGGTGGCGATGCCGGCCGCTTCTTTACCTATCTCAATAGCGTAATCGCAGATGTAAGACGACTCTTACTCTAATATTTGCTACAATCCCCCAAAGCGAGGCATTTACACCGTGAATGTCTCGCTTTTTATGTTCAGGATGAACGGTATCCTGCGGGCGCATGGAGCGCGGGAGCAGGACATATCTATTTCTGTGTTACAAAATTCTTCATCACTCTTAGCCGTTAACTGTCCTCTGTAAGCTTTTTTCTATGTTTTCATTAATCACCAACAATACCCACAATGTAAAAAATGATGTTCTTTCTGGTATTACCGTTGCCTTAGCCTTGGTTCCCGAAGCGGTAGCTTTTGCTTTTGTCGCCGGTGTAGAACCGATGGTGGGTTTATATGCGGCCTTTATGATGGGCTTGTTAACCAGTATTTTTGGCGGCCGCCCTGGGATGATTTCGGGGGCAACGGGCGCAACAGCGGTGGTGATGGTGGCCTTAGTTGCCGACCATGGCGTTCAGTATTTATTTGCGGCGGTTATCTTAGCGGGTTTGATTCAAATTCTTGCAGGTATCTTAAAACTGGGTAAATACATTCGAATTGTCCCGCATCCGGTGATGTTAGGCTTTGTGAATGGCTTAGCCATTGTGATTTTTTTAGCACAATTAGAGCAGTTTAAAATCACTGACAATATCACAGGTACATCCGAATGGATGGCGGGCACAGCGCTCTATATTATGGGAGCGTTGATTCTTGCGACTATGTTAATCGTTCACTTCTTGCCAAAACTGACTACCGCCATTCCTGCAGGTTTGGTTGCCATTGTTGCCGTTACCTTGGTGGTCATCGGCTTGGATTTAGAAGCGCGCACAGTTATCGATTTTGTGCGGGGTATGTTGCCAGCAGAGCAAGCAGCGACCGCAAGTTTGGAAGGAGACCTTCCTAGTTTTGCTATTCCAGCCGTTCCTTTAACCATAGAAACGCTAAAAATAATTGCACCCTATGCCATCATTATTGCGGCGATTGGTTTAATTGAATCGTTATTGACTTTGAGTTTAATTGACGAAATTACCAACACTCGTGGTCGTGGTAATCGTGAATGTATTGGGCAGGGTATTGCCAATACCACCAACGGTTTTTTTGGTGGTATGGGAGGCTGCGCGATGATTGGTCAGAGTATGATTAATATTAATTCTGGTGGGCGTGGTCGCTTATCGGGTATTACAGCGGCTTTGGTATTATTGGGCTTTATTTTATTTGCTTCTTCATTAATAGAAATGATTCCCCTCGCTGCCTTGGTGGGCATTATGTTTATGGTGGTTTTGGGGACTTTTGAGTGGTCGTCTTTACGCCTTTTAGGTAAGGTTCCTGCCACCGATATGTTTGTTGTTGTATTGGTTTCCGCTGTGACGGTTGTCTTTGATTTGGCCATAGCAGTCGTTGTGGGTGTGATTGTTTCTGCGTTGGTGTTTGCCTGGAAGCATGCGCAACATATTCTCGTTGATACTTATATCGATGAAAATGGCTACAAAGTTTACGATTTGCGCGGTCCCGTTTTCTTTGGTTCCGTTGCCAACTTTAAAGAACTCTTTGATCCAAAAAATGATCCTGAACACGTGGTCATCGAATTTAAACGCTCCCGTGTGAGCGATCATTCCGGTATTGAAGCACTCGACTCTCTCGCCGATAAATATCAGGCAGAGGGTAAAACACTGCACCTGCGGCACTTGAGCCCTGAATGTCGGCAATTGCTGAAAAAAGCAGGGGACTTGTGTGAAGTGAATGTTCTGGAAGATCCGGACTACAAAGTGGTTTCAGATGTGCTGGGGTAGATAGCTTTTAGTGAGAGTTTTTTGTATAGTGAAACTTTTAGGGCATTATTACTATTTAATTAGCACAGCTGTACTTGACTACAGGGTAAAACAAGATGGAAGTCGAACATTACGTACTAGAGAGTATAAAAGGTAATGAGGAAAATCCCCAAAGCTGGCTTTTAGGGCTCAATAATAAAAAGCTGATTGAAGTCGATGGTATCATTTTAGAAGCAGCGTTTAGTACCCAAGATAACTTACGCCTGCTTTTCACCTCAGATGATACCCCTTTCGAAGAAACACTGCATATTATTCTATTAGACCAAACATTCAATCTGCTTGAGCAGGTTGATGTGTATCAGGAATATCAACCTGGTCTATTTAAGAATGTAAATGTCATAGATGAGAATAAAGTTAGCTTTGATTTTTTTGAGAATCATCGTTTTATCGTAGAAATCAACAGCTCGCCAGTAATTAAGCTTGGCCACCCCTTTGTTCAAGGTCCCATTCGGTATAAGAAAAAAAATCTCAAGTGTTATTTAAATGTACAATTAATCTAATAAGCGAGGATGTACTAATGAGCGAAACTCAAATGAGTTATACGAGAGATGATTTGCAAAAAATTATTTACAGCATGGAAGCAGAAGCGGTTAACTTTGGTTATCGTTTTATACGTGATGCCAATGTTAGGATGGAATATATGGTAAAAACCAAAGCAATGTCTCAAGAGTTACTATCAGTTTATGAAGCTGGTTTGATAACACCGCGACAGGCTGCCGATACAGCAAATAAGATGCGTAATGAAATTATGGAGTTTGCTAGAGTTAAAAGCAGTGATTTGGGTAGGGCTAAAGCGAGACAGCTAAAAGCAAAAGGCTTGAATTTGGATGCCCTACTCGAAAAATACGCGTTAAAAAAATATTCACGTTCATTTCATGAATTATCTGATATTGATAGAAATAAAATCTACTTGGAGATTGTTCAGAGTTCTGGGAGAGCCAATCCAAATGTTTCTATTAAAACAAGGCGGCTTGGAAACCTAGGAAAAGGCTTGTGGTTATTAACAGCCTGCGTCGCGGTTTATAATGTTTCGGTTGCTGACGATAAAGCCTTTGCCGCGGGTCGTGAAGTAGCAAATATTGGAGGAGGTTTTGGCGGCGGTGCTGCAGGGGGTGCTGTTGCGGGTATCTGGTTTGGCCCAGTAGGTGTTGCCGTTGGTGTGATTGTAGGCGGTACACTTGGTGCTATTATGTCTGATCAAATCTATGTTGAAATCGTTGGTCCTAGTGGAGAATTTGCTAAAAGATTTATTCCTCGTTTTACCAATTTGGTTAGCACTGATGAGCAGGCCCTGGCTGATGCATTGTTGACTGAGTGTACTTATGAGCTTGATAAAGTGCTTGCAGTTTTCGTGCAACTTTCGGATAAATACTCAACAGATGTTGATGATGTAGCGCTACTTTATGTCAATAATATTAAAACTAAAGCTAGCAATTTGGTCAAAGAAGCATTTAAAGCTCATACTGCGTTGAGAAAATTTTTAGTTCAAACGTTAGAATCTGGGTGGACAAGTGATGACGAGCGAAAATGTATTCAATATATTCAAGCGATTTGAATACTTTCAACAGCCAGAGTTACTCGGCAGTCAAAAAAAATATCGTCGGTGAGCGCCGGTAGCTATTTTTGGAGTCATAGTAATTGGTAATACTTTGGTATTACCAAGGCCTATAATGAGTAACGGCTCTATTTACTAGTGCTTGCCAAACCAATACCAAAACACATAAATGTCGCGCCTCCGACTTTATTTACCCTTTTGCTACCTTTTTCTGTCGACAGCCAAAGCTTGGCTTTCTTAGCTAGGCTTGCGTAGATTAAATGAATAAACACCACCAAAAAACTATAGGTAAAAACCAGTAATAAAAATTGATGAATATAGTTAGCGCTAAAGTTCACAAACTGAGGAAATATCGACATAAAAAAGAAAACCGCTTTAGGATTGGTTAACTGTAGGGTAAGTCCCTCCATAAACTGCAGGCTTTTCTTTTTTGCTGGTTTATTGATATCGGCTAATTGTATAGCGGGAGAGCGCCATAACTTGATGCCCAAATAAATTAAGTAAGCGGCGCCGATGTATTTCATCATACTAAAAGCAATAGAGGACGTGACTAACAACACCCCCAAACTAGTTGCTGAAACACCAGCAACAATAAAGGTGCCGACAGCGATACCTAAAATACCACTCACCGAACCTGATATTCCAAAACGGATGGTATTGGTTAAGGTGAGAATAACGCCTGGTCCAGGGCTAAGCACCGTAATGGTGGCGATAACTAAAAATAGTAGATAATTTTCCATTCGTATTTCCTAAATTAGGTAATATGCACCGTAACACAAAGTAACCAGACTATTGCGCCAACACAACGCTCAAGCCGAAGCTCAAGCACAAACTAGGTTATTGCTGGTAGCTGGAAAAGAAACTTCCTAAGTTCTCTAGTGCAGCACTTAACTCATCTTTATGAGGGAGAAAGACAATTCTAAAGTGGTCCGGCTGTTTCCAGTTAAAGGCGGTACCTTGTACCAGCAGCACTTTCTTTTCTATCAGAAAATCCAAAATCCACTGTTCATCGTTGGTGATATTAAACTTTTCTGTGTCTACTTTTGGAAATAGATACAAGGCCCCTTTTGGCTTAACACACGATAATCCGGGTATGGCATTTACCATTTCATAAGCTAAGTCTCGTTGCTCTTTTAAACGCCCGCCGGGTAGGATGAGTTCGTTAATACTTTGATACCCCCCCAAGGCTGTTTGAACGCCGAGCATAGCCGGAGCATTTGCACACAAGCGCATAGAAGACAAAATATCTAAACCTTCGATGTAGCCCTTAGCGCGACGCTTATCGCCGGTAATGATCATCCAGCCGGAACGAAAACCCGCGAGGCGATACGATTTAGATAGACCGTTAAAACTAAGGCATAGTACATCACCAGAGAGCCGGCTCATGGGAATATGTTCGGCATCGTCATAAACAATCTTGCTGTAAATTTCGTCGGCAAAAATAATTAAATTATGTTCTCTGGCAATTTCTACAATCTCTTCCAATACTTCTTTACTATAAACCGCACCGGTTGGATTGTTGGGGTTGATAACCACGATACCACGAGTATGGGGCGTAATTTTACTTTTAATATCGTCGATATCCGGATACCAGTCCGCGCCTTCGTCGCATTGGTAATGTACGGCCTTACCGCCAGAAACATTCACCGCAGCCGTCCACAATGGATAGTCCGGTGCTGGAATTAAAATTTCGTTGCCTTGGTTTAACAAGGCTTGCATCGACATGACAATCAACTCACTCGCACCATTACCCAGGTAGATATCGTCGATATCAACATCGGGGATGTTTAAGCGTTGGGTTTCGTGCATGATGGCTTTACGCGCAGCAAATAAACCTTTGGATTCAACATAGCCTTGGGCCGCTCGTAAATTGGCTATGACATCGTGAATAATCTCATCTGGGGCATCGAAACCAAAGGGGGCTGGGTTGCCGATATTCAGTTTAAGAATGCGATGCCCTTCTTCTTCCAGCTTCATCGCCTTCTGTAGAATGGGGCCGCGTATGTCATAACAAACTTCATTGAGCTTGTGCGATTTGTCTATCTTGTTCATTAGGTTAAACTGCTGTTTTATCATTTACGAATAAAGGGTGGCTCTAAAAATTCTAATTTTTATAGGTACCCATAAGTGAGGGTTGATTATGTCAGATAATGAAATTAAAGACGATGCCTATTGGCGGGACAAGTTAACAGAAGAAGAATTTTATATTTGTAGAGAAAAGGGGACTGAACGAGCCTTTACCGGGGAGTATTGGGACACCAAAGACGATGGTACTTATCACTGTAAATGTTGTGGTGAAGCTTTGTTTGACTCCTCTACAAAGTACGATTCGGGCTCGGGCTGGCCTAGTTTTTATGAGCCGCTAATAAATGAAGCAATTTTAGAAGAGAGTGATCGCAGTCTAGGTATGTTACGGACCGAGGTGATATGTAAACGTTGCGGGAGCCATTTAGGGCATGTATTTCCCGACGGGCCGGCACCAACGGGAAACCGCTATTGTATTAACTCCGCCTCTTTGGCACTTAAAAAAGAAAATGAAGAGTAAAAAATGTCAACGCTATTGGTATTACAGTTAGGCTCCCTTTGGTTATGCTTTTCCCTTGGTTTAGCTTACCGTAGCGAGCTAATTCCCTTTAAAGCATTTGCAGTATTGTTTGCAATCATGCTACTTATTTGCCTACTGGTTTCTTTATACAGTGCGGCAAAATGGCTAATTAATGGTGGTGGTTTTTCATTTGCGTCTATCGCCAGTTGGGTGGTGACCCTGGGGGTTAGTGCGTGGATTATTCTGTTTATCTACAATGGTATTCGCTACCCCTCGATACATGATATTACGACGGATACTAATAATCCGCCTGCCTTTCTTCATGTTCATAACATTCGGCAGGCAAGTGATAATAGTCTAAGTTACCGTGCAGAAGTGGCAGAACAGCAACAAGCGTTTTACCAAGATCTAACCCCATTAATAACGACCTTAAGTTACGATGAAGCCTTTGCTCGGGCAAAAACAGTGGCAACACAGTTGGCTTGGAAATTAGAGTTTGTTGACCAAGGGGCAGGAGTTATAGAAGCCAGCCAGCGGACAGCACTATTTGGATTTATCGATGATATTGTGATTCGTCTTACCAAAGTCGATACGGGTATACAGATCGACTTGCGCTCAGTGTCTAGGGTAGGGCGCAGTGACTTGGGCGCTAATGCAGCGCGAATAAGGCAGTTTTTATCCGCTTATTAGGCCGAATAAATCAGTGGAAGCATTCAGAATAATTAATCGTAAATATTCTTTTTCTTCCACTCATCATCTCCTTCGGAGAACTTATCCCACTGATCTTGCTCGGCAGAGGGCTGCTCTACTCCATGTTCTTTGACTTTAGCGTTGGCGAGTTCGGCTTGCCGCAGCTCTTCTGCCCTAACCATTTCTTCAAGTCGCTCAAGCTCTTGGTTAATGGAAATAACCTTATTTTTATTTTGTGCGACTAGACCTTCTTTTTTGATGAGACTCTTGGAAAGTGTGTAATAGTGTATGGCGAGTTTTGTCTTGCCAGCACTAACGGCAGCTTTAGCGGATACGGTGTAGTTGTCTACCGTCAATTTACAAATCACTTGCTTGAGCTGAGCTTTGTAGTGCGCATATTGTTTTGAGGTGATATTTCCTCTCTCCATCCACTTTTGTATAAAGCGCCCCAGGTAGTTTAAATACTGCCTTAACTCATTAATCTGCGAGCTGTTTTGTAGCGTGATTTCTGTTGTGCTTTCGGTAATGCGCGCCGCACTCTCCATATGCGAGGTATAGAGGGTAAAGTTTTCCAGATAATCACTTTCCTCAGGTTCTAGCTTATTCAATTGCTCATAGACATCGATAATGCAACGGTAGAGTAGCATTTGCAGGTCTTTGGGTAAAAAGTGCGGGGGAAAGGCATTGTGCATTTGCACGAGATCATTTGCGCGCTTGTTCAAAGCACGTTTCAGGCGCATTTTCTCTTTCTTCCGCTTAATAATCGTCTGCCGAACAAAGAGATAGCAGATCATTACACAGACCAAAATGATAATGCCGGCAACAGCATACACTTGAGTCATAAGACTTTATTACCTCATCAGTGTTAAATCGCCCCTCTACAGGACGTTATTACTGTGAGTATAGACGGTATTTTCAAAGGCTCTCGTTTTTGAGCAGTTTTTAATCAAGAAACTGATTTTTTTAATGAGTAAAGAATTATTTATTTATGATCTATTTCAAAGACTTAGTGCTTGATTCTG
>JBNKUQ010000102.1:0-10003 GCA_050298695.1 Cellvibrionaceae bacterium | reverse complement strand
GCATGTGCTTTACCATCGAGCCCATGGTTAACGCAGGCAAACCCCACTCTAAACTCAAAAGCGATGGCTGGACGGTAGAGACCAAAGACGGGCGTCTCTCCGCTCAATGGGAACACACTTTATTGGTCACGGATACTGGCGTTGAAGTCCTTACTGCACGACAGGAAGAAAATTTTGCCTAACTCCGCATTACTTGATATCCCTCTCCTTAAAAAAAATCATGTTCCCATCTCGTTTAACCAAATTCGATTTCGCTCGGCATTAGCGGAATCAGATTCGGTTATCCGAGTTTTTAAAGAAGCGATCGCAACCATTAACTATCACTTGGATATTCGTTTCAAAGAAGGTGAAAGCGTTCGCAACTTAGTTTACGAGCGTGCGCTACTAATCGATTGCATACTTCATTACGCCTGGTATCAGTTTTCCTGGAGCGACAATATTAGTTTGATCGCTGTCGGTGGTTATGGCCGAGGAGAACTACACCCTAAGTCCGATATCGATTTACTCTTACTCACCTCACAACACCCCGATAAGCGAGACCATATAAGCAGCCAAGCTTTTCTCGCTTTATTGTGGGATATTGGCCTCAATGTGGGACACAGCGTACGCACACTCGCCGAATGTATTGATATTGCAGGCAAAGATATATCGGTTACCACAAGCATTATGGAGGCTCGCTTACTCGAAGGTTCAGCTGAGCTTCTCTGTGAATTAAACAACGCAACATCCTGTGAAAAAATTTGGTCTAACAAAGAATTTTTTATTGGCAAGTTGCGCGAACAGCAGAAGCGCCACGAAAGATATAACGACACCGAATACAATCTAGAGCCCAATGTAAAAAATGCGCCCGGAGGCTTACGTGACATTCAAACCATCCAATGGGTAGCAAAGCGGTTTTTCAACGTCACGTCACTACTTGCACTAGAGGATAAAGGTTTTTTTACAGAAGCTGAGTATTCCTCACTGACCTACGCCGAAGAATTTTTATGGCGTGTACGTTATGGCTTACATATGATTGCCAAAAGACCAGAAGAAAGACTACTGTTTGATTATCAAAAAGAATTAGCAACGGCTTTTGGCTACCAAAAAATCGATGGCCAGCTCGCCATAGAACAATTCATGCATGACTACTATCGAGTCATCCTAATTGTGAGAGGTTTAAATGATGTTTTACTACAATTTTTAGACGAAGCTATTATCAATAATGGTAATTCCTCTAATGTTTTACCAATTAATGAGCGCTTTCAACTGCGGGATGGCTTTATTGAAGTCACCCACACGAATGTGTTCCAAGAAAATCCATCCGCTCTTTTAGAAATTTTTGTATTAGCCGCACAAAAAAAGAATATCTCAGGGATTCGAGCATCAACGATTCGTCTTATTCGCGAAGATCGCAACCTAATCGATGAAGACTTCCGTCAAAGCCCGTTAAATCGCAATTTATTTATGGCTTTACTTAAATCACCTTATAAAATTACATCTCAACTAAGGCGAATGAAACGCTACGGTATATTAGGCCGTTATCTACCTGAGTTCGATAGAATTATTGGACAAATGCAACACGACCTTTTTCATATCTATACAGTAGATGACCACACCTTAAATGTGATTGAGTTTATGCGTCGTTTTTTATTGCCCGATGCCGACAAGCACTTTCCAGGTACTTCCAGTATTATCCATTCACTACCTAAAATAGAGTTACTCTATATCGCAGGTTTATATCACGATATTGCCAAAGGTCGAGGCGGTGACCACTCTATATTAGGCGCACATGACGTACGCCGTTTTGGTGAAAATCACTTCCTATCAAAACGCTCTATACATTTACTCATCTGGCTGGTGGAACAACATTTGGCCATGTCATCCACTTCCCAAAAGCAAGACCTCTCCGACCCTGAGGTTATTAACCACTTTGCTAATTTAGTCGGCGACCAGCTACATTTAGACTACCTCTATATACTAACCATCGCTGATATGAATGCGACGAATCCAAATATTTGGAATAACTGGCGCGCCACGCTTCTACAACAACTCTACACCGAAACTAAACGCGCCCTACGCCGCGGCTTAGAAAATCCGATTGATAGAGATGAAGTCATTGCAGAAACGCAAGAAACCGCAATGGAACTTTTGGAAAAGTACACCGATATCGATAAGCAAGCCGTTTGGGAACTTTGGCAAACAGCTGGGGACGATTACTTTTTAAGAGAAAGCGCAGAAGATATTGTCTGGCACACACAGGCCATCCTAACGCAAACGGACACACTCGTCCCGCTGATCCTTATTGCCGATCATACGGTTCGCGGCAATCACAAAGTAACGCAAATTTTCATTAGAACCCTCTCTAAACACAACGTATTTGCCGCTGCAACAAGTGCACTGGATCAATTACAACTAAATATTCAAGATGCACGAATATATAGTACAGTTTCTGGGTATACGATGGATACCTTTTACGTACTGGACCACAATGATTTACCCATTGTCGATCTTGATGAAAATGGGGATAAAATTTGTAAGACTATCATCAAAGAATTAAATTTAACCGATGAATATCGAGAGATTATTCGTCGGCGTACACCGCGACAACTCAAACACTTTAATGCGCCTACCAGAGCCAGTATCAGCAATGACCTATCTCATGAATATACAATACTAGAAATTATCAGCCCTGACCGTCCCGGCTTTCTGGCGCGACTTTCCCGCATTTTTGTAGAATTTGAAATAGAGTTAATCACTGCAAAAATTGCGACTCTAGGAGAACGTGTTGAGGACGTATTTTTTATCACCGACAAACGAGGCAATCGTCTAAGCGACCCCAAACTCTGTGAAGCATTACAAACGAGCATACAACAGCAACTCGATGCCAAAGCAACTGACCAACAAAATGACTAAGATGAATCCCTATTTACAAAAATTACAACCCTACCCATTTGAAAAACTCGCTCAACTCAAAGCTGGCGTTATCCCCAATAGCAACGTAAAACACATTGCATGGTCTATTGGTGAACCGAAACATCAACCACCAGAATTTGTACTTGAAGTGCTACGCAGCGAGCTATCAAAAGTTTCCAACTACCCCTCGACAAGTGGTTTACCCGAACTCAAAGAAAGTATTGCCCAATGGATGACCAAGCGCTTTGCACTTGCTCCCAATAGTTTAGATCCAGGGCGCCATGTAATACCCGTTAATGGCACGCGAGAGGCACTGTTTGCTTTTGCGCAAACAGTGATTAATCCCAATACAAATGCCTTGGTTATGATGCCAAACCCTTTTTACCAAATTTATGAAGGCGCGGCATTATTAGCTGGCGCACAACCCTGTTATCTTCCCTGCGATAAAGACAATCACTACCTGCCCGACTTATCTAAAATTAGCGAACAACAGTGGCAGCAGTGCCAGCTATTTTATATTTGCTCACCGAACAATCCAACCGGCGCCACCTTCAAAGCTGACGATTATAAGAAACTCATTGAATTAGCTGATCGCTATGACTTCATCATTGCCAGCGATGAGTGTTACTCTGAAATATACCCTGATAATTCAAACGCTCCTACAGGCTTGCTTGAAGTCTGCACCCGAAACGGGCGCAATGATTTTAAGCGCTGTATCGTTTTTCATAGTCTTTCCAAACGCTCAAATTTACCCGGCTTACGTTCTGGCTTTGTAGCCGGTGACGCCGATATTATTCAGCAATTTTTGAATTACCGAACTTATCATGGTAGCGCCATGCCACTACCTACACAGCTTGCCAGTATTGCTGCATGGAATGATGAAAAGCATGTTGAAACAAACAGAGAACTTTATCGCGAAAAATTCAAGGCCGTTGCCGAAATTTTAGAATCCGTATGGCCTCTAGAACAACCAGAAGCTGGTTTTAACTTTTGGGCTAGAACTCCGATTGATGATGAAAAATTTACTCAACAGCTATTTGAACAACAACATATTACTGTATTGCCAGGTTCGTATCTTAGTCGAGAAGTGAACGGCGTCAATCCAGGAAAAAATTATGTCCGCATGGCCTTAGTCGCGTCAATTGATGAGTGTATTGAAGCCGCAAACCGAATTAAACAATTTATTACCGAATCACTATAAAGTTTGTTGTAATCATGCGAAAACAAGAACGCGTAGACTATATACTAGAAGAGCTGGAAGCACTTTATCCTGAGACACCCGTACCTCTCAAACACAAAGATCCTTACACCCTATTGATCGCAGTACTCTTATCCGCACAGTGTACCGACGAGAGAGTCAACCAAATTACTCCTACCTTGTGGAAGCTGGCAGATAATCCCTTCGACATGGCTAAAGTGTCTGTAGAAAAAATTAAAACCATTATCCGGCCTTGTGGACTAGCGCCAAAGAAATCTCAAGCTATTTCCACACTATCACAAATATTAGTTGATAAATACAAAGGAGATGTGCCCGCTGATATGGAACAGCTAGAAGCACTACCCGGTGTTGGCCATAAGACAGCGAGCGTTGTGATATCACAAGCATTTGGAGTTCCGGCGTTTCCTGTAGACACTCATATCCATCGCTTAGCACAACGTTGGGGCTTAACTAACGGTAAAAATGTGGTACAAACAGAAAAAGATTTAAAGCGCTTATTCCCCAAAGATAAGTGGAATAAGTTACACCTACAAATTATTTTTTATGGAAGAGAGTACTGCACGGCACGAGGATGTGATGGAACCATCTGTCCCATTTGCACTCACTGTTATCCAAATAGAAAAAAACCCAAGAAAACACTAAAGGCTTAATTGGGTTCAAGCTATGTTGAAATTTTACAGGTGTCCTTACGTTACTTGTTTAACTAAACGGGGATATTAACTTTAATAACCGTTCCAATTTCTTCTGATGCAAAAACGTGGAAAGTACCACCCAAGGACTCAGCCCTAACTCGCATATCGACAATACCGACGCCACCCTTACCACCTTTACCCAAGATTTTTTTGGTATCAAAGCCGACACCATTATCTTGGATAGTCAAATTGATAATATTATCTGTTTGCCTTAAACGAATACTGGCTGTCTGAGCTTCAGAGTGCAATACGATATTTTTCATTGCTTCTTGAATGATACGATAAATAGCTGATTCTAACTCTGTTTTTAGTCGAGTACCCGTGTCGACTTTTTTGAAACTAAATTTCACATTACTTTCTTGGCTCATTTTTTCAACCAAAGCATCCACGGCGGGATATAACCCAAGATTATCGAGCACCTCTGGGCGTAGCTCTCCAGAAATCCGATAGACTTCTTTAATGGTATGATCAAGTATTGAAACCGCTTGTAGAAAATCTTTACGTGCGGCCCCATCAGCTAATGAACCGGATTTTGCAACATCCTTAAGTTTAGATCTTGTGGCATGCAAAGCTTTATTGATTCCCTCTTGCAAATCACGGGCAACTCGACCACGCTCTTCTTCTTGTCCCTCAACCGCTTTTCGCGATAACAACTGTAGTTTTTCATCTGCCAACTTACCTTCTGACATGGTGAATCGAGCACCAATTAAACCCACGAGGATGGTACACCCTAATGCAAGGCCTGCAATTAATTTAAGCGTTCCTTGAATATTGTCACTAACTTCTGCTTCAATACCAGCAACGGCTTCCTCTAAGTCGTCAATATAGAGTCCGGTTCCTATCATCCATTGCCACTCATCGAGCCCCATACTGTAGCCAATTTTACCAACCTCACGGCCCTTTGAAGGCTTATCCCAAATATAATCGGTCACACCGCCTTGAGGCTTCTTGGCTTGTTCGATTAGAGAGCGAATCAGATAAACGCCGTTAGAATCTTGTATCCCCCACAAATTCTTTCCTTCTAATTGAGGCTTTTTGGGATGCGCCACATTGACTCCGTTGTAGTCGTAGACAAAGAAATAACCATCTTCACCAAACTCTAAATTGCGAAAGATTTCCTTCGCGCGTTCTTGTGCTTCCACGTCATTAGGTGAGGCATTTTCGTAGATATGTTTAACCGATGTAATTGCTAACTCGGTGTAGTTTTTCAACTCACCACGGCGTAAGTTAAAAATCATTTCCGAAAAGCTTGTGACATTTTTACTGCCTAACTCTTTTGCTTGATAAATAGAAAGTAATGTTAAAGCAATACTGACGAGAATAAGGGGAACAATAACTAAAAGAAGAATTTTTGTTTTAAACGTTAATGATTGCATAATAATTTACCTTTACCACTAACTTTTTAACGGATTGCACATTAAAACTGTCACGTTTTATTGCGTGACGATCCACTGTGCTGTTTTTGACAAAACAGCCAATCCCATTATAAAGCGAGGGCAACAAATCAATTTTAAGTTTTTATAATTAAAATATTAAAAAATTGCATTGGTTATTTCTATTTTGATACTACTAGAAACGACTACCGCAATTTGCACAAAGCCTCTTTTTGAGCTCACAAAAAGTATAGACAATTTAGCGCGATTCTCAACGCTTAAACAGTATACAGAACCTATAATCACTCAAAATACGTATTAATACTTAGCCAAAGAATACGTATTAAAACGTAGTTAATACATCTTTTTACAGCTCACTAATCATTCAAAAAACATTTACCATCTATTCACTATATATCACTTTGAAGGATAGCAGAGATTTATTATTACTCTACCTTATCTCTGCATCACTATCTGTATATTTCATCCTTCCAAATTATTGAACAAATCTAACAATAGAATAAGCACTGCCATCATTATTAGGTGTGCCCTTACCATTTTTAAAACGAATAAGACGCTTATGTACCGGCTTCCCTACCCACTGATCCCAGACCCAAATGCCTTGACTATCTTGCGAGATATAAATAGCAGCATGCCAACCCGTTTTGTTCGGGTATCGTCCATTGCGAAAAGTCGCAATAATAGTTCCTGGCTCTAATGAACGCCCCCTTACCTTTTCTCCTTCTCGCCAATTATGAGTTGTAGGTGCACCGCTACATTGTTTAATCAAAGAGACGCAATGCCCCTTACCTACCACTTTACCTCGATACGCACCCGCGTTATCACAATAAAACGGCGACTGAGCAGCTAAGGGAACTGCCACATGATTAGAAGCCTCTTGGCTAGAAGAGGCACAACCCAATAAAAATACACTACAAAAAACCTGCATCAACATACTGTGCACCGCTCGCATTTCCCCTCTCCCCTATGCCTAAATGAAAATTACAATGTCTTTTTTATCTCTTAGTTTTATAGTCTAGTAGAGGGGTTTGTCCAAGGTCTCCCCTCACGTAGAAAACTGTTACAATAGCGCCCTTTTACAATTTATCTACGATTATGATCACTCTTTATGGTATTAAAAACTGTGATACGGTCAAAAAAGCCCGTACATGGTTAGATAAAAAAGGGATTGAATATCGCTTTCACGATTTTCGACAAGATGGCATTACTGAGCAACAAATAAACAACTGGGTAAGTGCACTAGGCTGGGAAGGCCTGATCAATAAGCGCAGTACCACCTGGAAAACACTCGGTGAATCACAAAAAGTCGGGCTTAATGACCAGAGTGTGGTTGAACTGATTATCGAAGCCCCAACACTGATCAAACGCCCCCTTCTTGATACTGGCAACAGTATCTCTGTCGGCTTTAAAGCTGCTGAATACGAACAACTTAATCTCTAAAATTTTTAAAAATAGGAAGCAACATGTCTGAATTATATTGTCTTGGCCTGGGTATCGGGACACAAAACACCCAAGGTAACTGGTTAGAAGTTTACTATCCCGCACCCGTATTAAAGCCTAATACTAACCTTTCCCAGGCGGTAGCAGGCCTACTGAGCGATACCCAAGATACCAGTGCTTGCCCCTTAAATAATGAACAACTTGGCACGCTTGCAAGCACACTGGAACAAGCCGGTGAAACTGAGCAGGCAGCCATTGCTCGCCAACTCACCGAGAGCCAACAGCCCATTGTCCTCAGCACTTTTAAAGAAAACAGTGCACCTAGCTCTGTGCCAGGAGCTTATCTCAAACTGCATTTGTTATCACACCGCTTAGTGAAGCCTCACGAAACCGACTTGAGTGGCGTATTTGGTGTATTGCCTAATATTGCCTGGACCAACCAAGGCGCCATCGATTTAAGTGAGCTGCCACAACGCCAACTTAGCGCTAGATTAAAAGGCGAAACCCTAACGGTAGAATGCGTTGATAAATTCCCTAAAATGACAAACTACGTTGTCCCCACCGGCGTTCGTATTGCCCATACTGCACGGGTTCGACTGGGTGCTTATATTGGTGAAGGAACAACCATCATGCACGAAGGCTTCGTTAACTTTAATGCAGGTACACTAGGCACCAGCATGATTGAAGGCCGTATCTCCGCTGGCGTTGTGATTGGTGAAGGCTCTGACCTAGGTGGCGGCTGTTCGACCATGGGAACCCTCTCAGGTGGTGGCAACATCATTATTTCTGTAGGTAAAGAATGTCTATTAGGCGCCAATGCTGGTATTGGCATTCCACTCGGTGATCGCTGCACCGTTGAGTCAGGTCTCTACATCACTGCGGGCACCAAGCTAAACCTCCTTGATGAAAATAACCAAGTCGTTGAAGCCATTAAAGCACGGGATTTAGCGGGCAAGTCTGACCTACTCTTCAGACGCAATTCGCTAAGCGGTGTCGTGGAGTGTAAAACGAATAAAACGGCCATTGCACTGAATGAAGAACTCCATGCAAACAACTAATACCGGCCCTGCAACCAGCCCCACACTTGAGTTCGCCTGCGAACTGATTAAACAAGAGTCCGTTACCCCAGAGGATGCCGGCTGCCAGGCATTAATGCAAAAACGTCTGGAAGCCATTGGCTTTCAGTGTCAGACACTGGCCTTTGGTGAAGGCGATGACGCCGTTGATAATTTATGGGCCATTCGCGGAAATAGCGGACCTTTATTTTGCTTTGCCGGACATACCGATGTTGTACCTACGGGCCCTGCCGGACAGTGGCAAACGCCCCCGTTTGAACCCACGATTATTGATGGCATGCTCTATGGTCGTGGCGCAGCAGATATGAAAGGCAGTCTGGCCGCCATGGTTACTGCCTGTGAAGATTTTGTCGCCAGGCACCCAGAGCACCAAGGCCAAATCGCCTTTCTTATCACTGCCGATGAAGAAGGCCCTGCCAAAAATGGAACAGTTAAAGTTGTCGAATGGCTGGAGCAACAAGGCATAACCTTAGATTGGTGCTTAGTTGGAGAGCCTTCGAGTACCGAGATGGTAGGCGATGTGATTAAAAATGGGCGCCGTGGATCACTGGGTGCAGAGCTCACTATTAAAGGCAAACAAGGCCATGTAGCTTACCCGCACTTAGCGGAAAATCCCATCCATAAATTTGCGCCGGCATTAGCAGAACTTGCCAGCGAAGTATGGGACGAAGGCAATAATTTTTTTCCTGCCACCAGCTTTCAGGTATCCAATATCAATGGCGGTACCGGTGCTACCAATGTTATCCCTGGCGATGTGAAAGTCATATTTAATTTTCGCTTCTCAACAGAACTCACCGCCGACGATTTAAAACGGCGAACGCATGCAATTCTCGATAAATATCAATTGAACTATGATTTACAATGGAACTTAAGCGGCCAACCCTTCTTAACCGCCGAGGGAAAACTGGTAGAAGCTGCTGTAGATGCTATCAAATCGATAACGGGTAGAGAAACCACACTATCAACGGCAGGCGGCACATCAGATGGTCGTTTTATTGCACCCACAGGTGCACAAGTAGTGGAGTTAGGCCCAGTGAATGCCACCATTCACCAAGTAGATGAATGCGTTAAGGCAGCTGATTTGCATCAACTCAGTCAGATTTATCAAGCCATACTAACGAAACTATTAATTGTATAAACAATAATTGCACAAACAATGAGTAAATTAACCCACCTCAATGAACACGGCCAAGCCCATATGGTCGATATCAGCGATAAAAACGATACGCCTCGGCAAGCCATTGCCGAGGGCTCTATTACGATGTTGCCTGAGACATTGAAACTAAT
>JBNKUQ010000101.1:0-10266 GCA_050298695.1 Cellvibrionaceae bacterium | reverse complement strand
AATACACCGCTTTAACGAAGCTTTTGAACAAGTATGTATGCATATTCAGCTCACCGAAGATGAGCGCGCGGAAAAGCTTCCCTCCGGAAAACAAACGATTATCCGCAACCGCATCGCTTGGGCACGAACCTACCTAAATAAGGCAGGCTTACTGACTGCACCCGGGCGAAGCCAATTACAAATAACTGACAAAGGCCAGGCAGCGCTTCATCAAGAGCCAGAGCGCATCGATGTCCGTTTTTTAAAACAATTCCCCGAATTCGTCGAATTCCACAGCACAAAATCAAAAACCAGTAAAACCACATTCGCTCAAGATAATACCGAAAACGAAGATACTGACCCAACTGAGCGCCTCGAAGAAGCCTACAGCGAAATTCAGCAAGCGCTTATCGATGAAGTATTAAATACCGTAAAAGAGCAAAGCCCGCAATTTCTGGAAAAGCTCGTTATCGAGTTAATGCAAGCCATGGGCTACGGTGGATGGAGTAAGGAGTCTGGCCAGGCCACTCAGTACACTGCTGACGGCGGTATCGACGGTTTAATCAACGAAGATCCCCTTGGCCTGGAAACCATTTACCTGCAAGCAAAACGCTACGCCGAAAATACGGTTGGCCGCGAGGCTATCCAGGCATTTTCCGGTGCGCTGGATATGCAGCGTGCTCACAAGGGCGTATTTATTACCACCTCCAAATTCAGCAAAGGCGCGCTGGAATATGTGAATATGATTCAGAAGAAAATCATTCTTATCGATGGGCCGAAACTGGCAGGGTTAATGATTAAGCACAACTTAGGCGTTTCCATTAAAGAAACCTACCAAATAAAAACCATTGATACCGACTTTTTCAGCGAAGATTAGAGTGTGTGTGGTGGATCATAAAAGCAATTTCGACTTCTTAAAGCACCATGACGAACTGCTTGTTCGCCTAGCACAAACCGCCGAAACGTGTTTTGTACCAGACCCAAACACTACGCTCGTTAAAATGCGACAGTTGGGCGAAGAATTAGCAAAAACCATTGCTTCGCGAGTGGGTGTCAGCAGTGGTAGAGAAGTTAAACAAATAGATCTGTTGCGGGATTTAGATTACCAGCTAAGGCTGGATACTCAAATCAAAAACGCCTTTCACACCTTGAGAAAACTGGGTAATCCCGCCACCCATGATATTACCTCCGCGAGCCACCGTGATGCCCTCAAGGCACTACAGGTAGGACATGCACTGAGTGCCTGGTTTCATACAGCCTTTGGTGGTGACAAAGCCAGAGGCTTTAAGTTGAGTGCTTTTATTAAACCCAAGGACCCATCGGAAAAAGTCCGCGTGTTGGAAGAAGCCCTGCTGGAACAGCAAAAAAAAATAAAAACCACGGAAGATCGAATGGCGCAAGCTGAACAATTAAAAGCGATCGAGGCTAAAAAAGCCGAAGCCGAACGCCAGCGCGCCGAGGAGATGGCCGCAGAAAGTAAAGTATGGGAAGAAGTGGCCTCCGAGTATGAAAGCAAGTTGGCGGAATACAGAGCCAAAATGGATGCAGCCAACGTTCTATACAAGGCAAACTTCCAGAAGCAAGCGCCCCAGGAACAGGCGGCCACTATCCAGCGTGTGGAAAAATCCACACTGCAACTCAACGAAGCTGAAACCAGAGTGTTAATAGACCAGCAACTGATTGAAGCAGGCTGGCAAGCCGATACCGAAAACTTAAGGTTCAGTAAAGGCGCTCGCCCCATTGCCAATGGAAACAGAGCCATTGCTGAGTGGCCAACAGATTTTGGCCCTGCAGACTACGTCCTGTTTATGGGCTTAAGCCCAGTGGCGGTTATTGAAGCCAAAAAAAATGCAAAAAATGTTTACAGCGCAATCGACCAAGCTAAACGCTACGCCAAGGGCTTGCAGGGAAACAACACCTTTACGATAGAAACCGAGTATGGCGAATTCAACGTTCCCATTGTCTTCGCTACCAACGGTCGCCCCTACTTAAAACAATTAGAGCAGGAAAGCGGCATCTGGTTTTTGGATGTGCGTGACACTACCAACCGCCGCCGAGCTCTGAAAGGCTGGTACACACCCGCCGAGATCAAAGCCTATTTACGGCAAACCCCACAGCAAGCCAATGCCGAGCTGGATGGCATGGGCTTTGATTACAACCTCATCCTGCGGGACTACCAAAAAGACGCCATCCGCAGCATCGAAGCAGCCATTAAGTCCGGCAGCGCCACGGCGCTGGTAGCTATGGCCACGGGCACAGGTAAAACCAAAACCGCCATCGCCATGGTGTATCGCTTGCTTAAATCCGAGCGCTTTCGCCGTATCCTATTTTTAGTGGATCGCTCAGCCTTGGGCATACAAGCCACCGACGATTTTTGCGAAGTGCGCTTGGAAAACCTCAACACCTTTGCCGACACCTTCGATGTGATGGGCATGGAGCAAAACAAGCCTGTACAACCCACACCTGAGGACGACACCAAAGTACACGTAGCCACCGTGCAAGGTCTGGTGAAACGCATCCTTTACCCGAGTGATAGCGACAATAAACCCGGTGTAGGTCAGTACGATTGCATTGTGGTGGACGAATGTCATCGTGGTTACTTGCTCGACCGCGAACTGAGCGATACCGAAATTCTCTTTCGCGATCAAAAAGATTACCAATCCAAATACCGCAGTGTGATCGACTATTTTGATGCCTTTAAAATAGGCTTAACCGCCACCCCGGCGCTGCACACCACCGAGATTTTCGGCCCACCCGTCTTTACCTACAGCTATACCGAGGCCGTACTGGATGGCTACCTGAACGACCACCTGCCGCCCATACGCATACACACCAGGTTAGCCGAGCAAGGCATTCGCTACAAAATCGGTGAGGAAGTCAAAGCGTACAACCCCGAAAATAACACCATAGAAAGTTACAACACACCCGACGAACTCAATTTTGACATCGCCGATTACAACCGCCGTGTGGTCGCACCAGAATTCACCAAAGCTGTCACCCAATGGTTAATCGAAAGCGATGCGATAGACCCCTATTCACCGGCCAAAACCTTAATATTTTGTGTGACCGACAAACACGCCGACCAAGTGGTAGAAGCGCTGAAAGACGCGGCCGAAAACTACCATGGTGAAATCGAAGACGATGCCATCCAAAAAATTACTGGTGCCAGCGACAAACCCCTGGATAAAATTCGCCGCTACAAAAATGATCGCCTGCCCAATATTGCCGTCACCGTCGATCTGCTCACCACCGGTGTGGACGTGCCTACCATCAGTAACCTGGTCTTTTTACGCCGAGTGAATAGTCGCATTTTGTTTGAGCAAATGCTGGGCCGCGCTACTCGTTTATGCCCAGAAATAGGCAAAGGCCCGTTTCGTATTTACGATGCCGTCGACATCTACAAACAGCTTGAAAAAGTAAACACCATGAAACCGGTGGTCACCAAAGTGGATATCAGCTTCAGCGACCTGGAGCAGGAAATCGCCCATTCTCAAGCGCCCGATCTACAAGCGCTGGCCAAAAATCAGTTTATTGCCAAGCTGCAAGTCAAAAAACATTATCTGAGCGAAGCACAAAGCGATACCTTTGAAACCATCGTCGGCCAAAGCCCCAGTGACTTTGCCAAGCAATTAAAGAACATGCCCCTAGCCGAGGTGGCCAGCTGGTTTACCCAGCACCCCGGTTTAGGAGAGCTGCTGGATGGCCGCGTAAAAGGCGCAGGCCGTGCCGCCAAGCCCCTAGTCTTGCACGAAGGTGAAGATGAATTTATCAAAACCACCACAGGCTATGGCGATGGCCAAAAACCGGAAGACTACTTGAATGCCTTTAACACCTTTGTGAATGCCAATAGCAACCGCATGGCGGCCATTCAAACCGTGGTCAATAAACCCTGGGAACTCAGCCGTAAAAGCCTAAAAGCGCTAGCCGTAGAGCTGGAGCAAAACAACTTTCGCGAAAAAGACTTACAAACCGCTTGGCAAGAAGTGAAAAACGAAGATATCGCCGCACGCATTATTGGTTTTATTCGCCAAGCCGCCATTGGCGAAGCCTTAATACCCTGGGAAGATCGGGTGGACCAGGCACTGGAGAAAATACTCACCAGCCAGCCCTGGCAAACCCCGCAAAAACAATGGCTGGAACTCATTGCCAAACAAATGAAAGCCACCACCATTGTCGATGAGCCAGCGCTAGACCAAGGTATTTTTAAAGCCAAAGGTGGCACCCAGCGGGCCAACAAACTGTTTAAGCAACCCGTTAGTCAAGTGTTAAACCAATTTAAACGCGCACTTTGGCCTTAAAATAGCGGCCTTAAACTTCAATAAAATAATGTAGCCCAAAGGGCTGATAATCATGAGAAAAAGCAGTAATGAGCACCCAAGACCTCGTCAATAAACTGTGGAATTTATGTAACCTGCTGCGGGACGACGGCGTTACCTACCACGAATATATCAATGAACTGACCTTTTTAGTCTTTCTAAAAATGGCCGAGGAAACCGGCTCGGAAGACGGCCGCAGCGAAGAAGAAAAAACCAGAAAACTCAAAAAAGGCGAAACCAGAAAACCGCCCAATATCCCCGAAGGTTGTCGCTGGGCCGACCTAGAAGCCCACAACGCCGCCAGCCGTTTGGATGAATACAAAAAGTTACTGATTCACCTAGGCTCACACGGCTCGCCCATTACCCAGGCCATATACAACAATGCCAGCACCGTTATTCGTAAACCGGCCACCCTAAATAAACTGATTACCGAAATCGACAAGCTGGATTGGTACAGTGCCAAAAACGAAGGCCTGGGAGATATGTACGAAGGCCTCTTGGAAATTAATGCCGCTGAGAAAAAGTCCGGCGCAGGCCAATACTTTACCCCGCGCGTACTCATTAACGCCATGGTGGAACTGATGCGCCCAAGCCTGGATGATGTGATTGTGGACCCCACCGCGGGTACCGGCGGCTTTTTAATTAGCGCCCACCACTATATTGCTGAGCACAATGAGATCGATGCGCTTAATGAAATTGACTACGACCGCTACCAGCATAAAACTTTTTACGGAATGGAACTCGTGCCCGACACCCACCGCCTGGCATTGATGAACCTGATGCTGCATGACCTCGCTATCGACGAACAAAACACTGGTATTCTCTTTGGCGATACCCTCAGCAACGAAGGCAAGCAACTGCCCCCAGCCAGCTTAATTCTGGCGAATCCTCCCTTTGGTACCAAGCAAGGGGGTGGCATTCCCACCCGCGACGACTTGGTGCACTACACCAGCAATAAACAACTGGCTTTTTTACACCTGATATACCACCGCATGTTGGCCCCCGGTGGCCGCGCTGCCGTGGTCTTGCCCGATAACGTCTTATTTGAATCCGGCGTGGGCAAAACCATCCGCAAAGACCTGATGGAAAAGTGCAATCTGCACACCATACTGCGCCTGCCTACCGGTATTTTCTATGCCGCCGGGGTAAAAACCAATGTGCTGTTTTTTAATAAACCCACAGACCCGAACAAAGACAAAGGCAATACCAAAGCCGTGTGGGTCTACGACCTGCGCGCCAATATGCCGCAGTTTGGTAAGCGCACCACCTTTAATGAAAACCATTTTACGGAGTTTTACGAGGCGGTGGGCAAAGACCTGACCAAAGTCAAAACCGCAGCCCGACAAAAGTTTATTGAAAAGCATGCAGGTGGCAGTGATGTAGGTGATGTAAGCACCTGCCGATTGCGGTGTTTTACCCGCGAAGAGATTGCTGCAAAAGATGACTCTCTGGATTTATCCTGGATTCGGGATGACAGCGTGGAGGATAGCGCAAATTTGCCCGAGCCGGATGTATTGATTAACGAAGCGCTTGAAGAAATGGCGGGGGCGATGTCGGAGTTGCAGGCCATACTGGTTGAGTTGGGTGAGGCGGAAGAGCAGGAGATTCAGGCGTGAGTGAGCTTCCGAAGGGATGGGGTAAAGTCAAATTTACCGATGTATTAGATGTAAATGGTGGCACACAACCGCCAAAAAAAGAATTCATTTCTCAACCTAAAGCTGGCTATATTCGCTTGCTCCAGATTCGTGATTTTGGTAAAAAACCTGTTCCGACGTATATCCCAGATAATGGGAAACAAAGAATTTGTAAAAAAGATGACATCTTAATCGGTCGTTATGGAGCTTCCGTGGGTCGTATATGTACCGGTATGGAGGGGGCATATAATGTAGCGTTGGCTAAGGTTGCCAAGCCTGAAAATATTAATGCCGGATATCTAAGGTACTTTTTAGAATCGAATTTGTTTCAGCAACCTTTAAGCATGCTGTCTCGATCAGCTCAGAATGGTTTTAATAAAAATGATCTATCTGAATTCGACTTCCTGATCCCTCCCCTAAACGAACAAACCCGAATCGCCAATAAACTCGATAGCCTGCTCGCCAAAGTCGACCTAGTCCAAACTCGACTGGAACGCATACCCAAACTCCTAAAACGCTTCCGCCAATCCGTCCTCGCCGCTGCCACATCGGGGGAGTTAACGCGGGAGTGGCGGAACAATAATTCGAAAGCTGTTGATTGGGAAAAGAAAACTATTGGTGATATCGCAAATGTTTTTACTGGTGTTACACCACTTAAAAAAGAATCTTCCTACTATGAAGGAGGCACTATTCCATGGTTAACCAGTTCTGTTACCAGTGAACATCTAGTTACAAAAGCAGAAAAGTATGTAACAGAAAAGGCCGTAACAGAATGCCGATTGAAATTGTTCCCTCCAGGAACTCTCTTGGTCGCGATGTACGGAGAAGGTAAAACTCGTGGACAGGTTACCGAATTAGGTATTTCTGCAACCATCAATCAAGCATGTGCTGCTTTAGTGGTGAGTAGCACAAAGTTAGAAAGAACATACGTAAAATTGTGCCTGGAAAGAAGCTACGAAGAAACAAGGAGGTTAGCTGGTGGTGGCAATCAACCAAACTTAAATTTATCCAAAGTTCGTAGCATTCCGATTAATGTTCCTGGGTTTGAGGAACAAAAAGAAATCGTCCGCCGAGTCGAATCCCTTTTTGCCATGGCCGATGCCGTAGAAAAACACTATCGGGAAGCCAAAAAACGCATCGACCGTTTAACCCAATCCCTATTGGCCAAAGCCTTTCGCGGTGAACTGGTGCCCCAAGATCCCAACGACGAGCCCGCTTCCGAATTATTAAAACGCATTCAAGCCGAACGAGAACAGCAACAAGCAGAACCGAAACGAAAGGCCGGTGTTCGTAAAACGAAATCCAAAACCCAAAATACGAGAAAAGCCAAGAAAATAACCATGAAACTAGAAGACGCCCCAGCGACCTATTTACTGGATCTGCTCGCCAAGCTCGGCGGCGAAGCCCATGCCGACGTGTTATGGAAACAGTCCGAATTATCCATCGATGACTTTTACGCAAAATTAAAACAGGAAATGATCGATAAAAAAATCATCGATCATAATCCCTCGGCAGACCCCAGCTTGCGAAAACTAAAAGTCGCTTAATAATAGTTTGATTGAGGATACCGATCAGTATGCGCATACTGCGACTCTACATAAAAAACTACGGCAATTTACAGGACCTTGAGTTTAAGCCCAGTGAAGCACCGCAAACCACGGTGGTGCTGGGGCGCAATGGTGCCGGCAAATCGAATTTAATCGAAGCGCTGGTCGAAATTTTCCGTGATTTGGAGGCCGGTGAGGCGTCGGCTTTTTATTATGAATTGGACTACCACATTCGGGGGCAGCACATACAGCTGGCCAACAACCCGGAAGGCCGCCCCAAACAACAAGCCCTGGTCAATGGTACAAAGTTGCCAATGGCAAAATTTCATGCAGAGCCTGAGACCTATTTGCCGAAATACGTGTTCTCTTATTACTCTGGCTGGAACCGACGCTTAGAAAAACTGTTTGATAAGCCCGCCAAGCACCTTTATCAACAATGGAAACAAGGCGGCAGCAGTGACAACATTCCACTGCGTCGTTTATTTTATTGCCGTAAAGATTACAGTCAGTTGGTGTTGTTGGCCTTTTTCTTGATGGACGAAAACCCAAATATTAAGGCCTTTTTACACGACTATTTAAACATCGCCGATTTCGAATCAGCCTTGTTTGTGATGCACAAGCCCTTTTGGCGAGGCGGTAAAAAACCAACAGAAAATGATGTAAAGTACGGGGACCCCATTTTCTGGTATGCCAAAGGCGCGTTCCAAACCTTCACCGACCGTCTGTGGCGCCACGCCATTGCCCCCATCCGCAATGAAGAGACCGTCACCAAAGATTTTCGCGATCGCACTGAAGACCAGGAGCGCTTGTATTTATACATCAAAGACAAAGCCACCCTGGCAGAACTGATGTACCCAGGCGAAGATGAAACCCACTTTTTCGCCCACCTGGAGGGCCTGTACCTCTGTGATTTGGTAGACGAAGTACGGGTCACCGTAGAACACACTCAAGCCGGTAAAATTCGTTTCGATCAGCTCTCCGAAGGGGAACAGCAATTACTCACGGTATTGGGCTTGTTGCAATTTACCAAAGGCGAAGAGTCGCTATTTTTACTCGATGAACCCGATACCCACTTAAACCCTGCTTGGACTTACGAATACCTCAGCCTCTTAGAAAGCCAAGTGGTGGATCAAAGCTCACAGTTGCTGTTAGCCACCCATAATCCCTTAATGATCGGCGGCCTTAAAAAAGAGCAGGTGCGCTTGCTTAACCGCCACGATAGAGACGGCAAGCACACCATCAGCGCCGATCAGCCAGATGAAGATCCCATAGGCATGGGTGTAGACGGTTTATTACAGTCGGAAATATTTGGTTTAAGTTCCGTGTTGCCACCCCAAGTGGTCGAACGCCTTACCCAACGCTATAAACTATTGGGCATTCGCAATAAAACCAAGCAAATGGCGGAAGATTTGGAACGCTTAACAGCGGAGCTGGACGATCTGGGCATAGCCCATAGTTTCCCACACCCTTACTTTAACCAATTCTCTCAGGCTCTGGCGCGCAACCCGTTAATGAACAAGCGCCAGTATAGTGCTGACGAGCTTGAAGAATTAGAGGAAATCACCGACGAACTCTTGCAAGACATTATTGACGGCAAACCAGCGGGGGGCGATGCGTGAGGTACATTCCCTTAAAAGAAAAAGCTAAAGAGAATCTGGTCAATTGGCTGGAAAAATCCAACGCGTTACTGGAAGAACTCAAAGCCGAACCCGATGCGCAAAAACGTAAGGCTATCATTCATAAAAATAAACGTCATTGGCGCGATGAGACGCTGCTCAACTTTTTAAAGGCACTCTCCGACGGAAAATGCTGGTACACAGAGGCCAGATTTTCAGCAGAATACCCGCACCTGGAGCATTTTCGCCCTAGAAGCTGTGCCAGAAATGAAGATTGGGAAAAATGCCACGATGGATACTGGTGGTTGGCCTTTGATATCAACAACTACCGTTTATCTAAACCCATGCCCAATACCCGCAAGGGCAGCTATTTTCCCTTGCGCGAACGCGGGCAAGCCGTGTGCGAACCTGGTATTGCGGTCACTCGTGAAAGCCCGATGTTTCTCGATCCAGCCAACGAAGACGACACCAATTTAATAAGCTTTAACGCCCTGGGTCAGCCAGAACCCAACCCCGAACCGCCCATTGATTTAGATGAATGGGATCGAAAGCGAATAGAATTCTCCATTAAATGCTACGGTTTGGATAACACAGATCTGTGTGAACAACGCAAAGCCTTGTGGCGATCCATCACCGCAATGTTCGCAGAGTATTCAAAGAACGGGCTAAAAGCCAAACATGAACGTTGTATTGAAAGCGCTGGAAAGGCGAAGCAAATAAAAGCAGAATTAAAGAAATTTCTGGACCCAAAACATGAATTCACCGTCTTAATTCGAGCCTGCTTTCTTGCACACAAAGTGGGTAAATCACTTTATCCGCAATTACTCCAGATTAATCAAGCGGCTTAATTCTGATTATGAACTATACAAACCACATTGCTGACAAGCGAACCTATGCCTTTCACCAAAGAACGGCAGAGATTGTTCGTGTATCGCAAGAGCGACTAAGTGAAGTTAACGATGTTTTGCCCCACTGACCAACCATGCCTGTAACTCAGGTCACCATTAGACAGTAACCACGGTAAGCAGAATTTTGTCGCGAGTGTGATTAAAGGAATAAAGTACAGGTGCTGCACTGTATATGATCACGACCGAATCTTGGCTCTACATCATAAACGGGGGACACCGGTATTTATTAAACTTGATTTGCGAAGATCAATTTAATAAAGGTAACA
>JBNKUQ010000100.1:0-10401 GCA_050298695.1 Cellvibrionaceae bacterium | reverse complement strand
TACACGAACGTAGGGTACTTCGAGCAACGCAGGAGCAGTTGCAGGTCGCGGGAATGACAGTTGTCTTCTTTTTAAGTGTTCCGGTAGTATATGAGTGGTATAACCTAGTGCCCAAATGTCTAGGGCTTATTGACCCATTCGAAAATTGGCTTTTTCTTTTCCATATCGACATGGCTTAACTTCACTTCAACTTCTTGGTCTAGGTGGAGTTCTGTACTATTCCAGGTTAATTCCATACGCTGATTGTTAAATGAAATTTTATCGAAAGGTTTTTCTGGTTCATTTTTATTTTCTTTGGTTGCGGCAATGAATCCTTCAATACCGCTATCAATCAAGCGAATGCCAACGCCTTGATTGGTTAGTAGCGCTATATACCCTTTAAAGGTTTCGCCTATTTTTGCTTGCATATAATCAGCAATTAGCCATTGTTCTACCGCGCGCGTCGCATTGCGATTGTTATTAATAGCCTCTTTTAATCGCTCTACTTGTTTCTGGCGTAACTTAACCGGCTTTTTGCCTTCTAGCAGTGCATGAATAATACGGTGATTGTATAAGTCTTGGAAACGACGAATGGGCGAAGTGATATTGGCATAATGTTTTATCCCCATACCAAAGTGAGGGGATGGGTTTAAATCCAGCTCGCTGCTTTGCTGAAAACGTTGTTGTTTTGATAAGAGCTGGTCTACATCGTTTTCTTGTAGGTATTTAATGATGCCGATAAAGTTATTAAGGTCAGTGATATCCGTAACTTTTTCATCTCCCAGTTTCTCTTTCAACAATTTTTCTATATCTTCCCGCCGCTCAGTGCGATAGCCCGACTGTACACTAAATAATCCCGCCTGGTATTTTGCTAAAAATTCACCGGCACATTGGTTGGTGGCCAGCATGGCTTCTTCAACAATAAGGTGGGCGTTATTTTTTTCCAGTTTTTCGATAGATTCTAATTTGCCTTGATCATTTAACACCAGCATAAAATCGGGACGGTGCTGGCCCACTATTTGGTGGGTTTGGCGAAATTGTTGTCTAGCGTTGGCGCAGTCTTGTAAGGCCATCAACTGTTCGCGAAACGGTTCTGCATCATCGAGTTGCTCAGGAATGTTAAATTGATGGTTATTTAATAAGGCGCTGACTTGTTGGTAGCTCAATTTAGCCTTGGACTGAATAATAGCCGATTCAAATTGATAGCCTTTTATGTCGCCTGATTGATCGATGTGTAAAGTGACCACAAGTGCCAAGCGGTCTTGTCCTGAGACGAGAGAGTAGCGTTCAGTGGATAAGGTATCTGGCAACATAGGCACCGGCTTTCCAGGTAAATAAACACTGTTAGCACGCAGTAACGCAATGTGGTCGAGTGGAGATTCCCATTCGATCTCACTGCTGGGGTCTGCAATGGCAACGCGTAACTCCCAGCCATCGTCCGTTGGGCGAATACATAATGCATCATCCATATCCCGCGTTCCCGCCGAGTCGATGGTGACAAATGCGAGGTCGCGTAGATCGCTGCGCCCAGTATGGTCAGTGCTTGATGCGACAGGTGCTTGTGCTTGTATGCTTTTACTTTGTTCCATGACTTCTTTACCAAAGCCATCAAATAACTGATAGAGCGCTAGGGTATATTGCCTGATCATGTTGATATCAGGGTCAGTCCCCAAGTCACTGATGACTTTGGCTTGAGATTTTCCCGTCTGGTAGGGGTGCTGGGTGATCCTAGCGGTAACATAGTGACCTTCTTTGGCACCATTGCGAGCATTGGGCGGGACAAAGATCCAGCGGCTATGTTGCGGGTATTCCACAATAACAAAGTGTCCCTTACCCTTGATACAGTAGCGTCCGGCTAGCTGTTTTAGCGGTGAGTGAATCAGCTTTTCCAATTTAGCCTGGGCTTGCTCTTTATCTTCCTGGCCCTCTTTTTTTGAAACGCTTGTTTCTACAAGGACTTCGACACGGTCACCGTGAAATACACGGTCCATTTGATCTGGTGCGAGAAAGACATCGCGTCCATCGTCTAGGCTAACAAAGCCATAGCGTCCGCTAGTACCGCGAACACTACCTTGGGCTACATCTCGGCTGGCGCGTATATCTTTTTTAAGGTTTGAGAGTTGGGAGAGAATATCACCGGAAAGCATAATTACTGGTTGCCACTTGCATCATAGGGTAGGGGTGCTAAAGGCGAGCAATGATACCAGACACTGGTAGAGGGCCAAAGGCAATATCGCGATTATTTTTAACTTTGTTGCAAGGATTCAAGAAAAGCAGGTACCACCTCAGTAGCGGGCCCATAAAACTGTTGATCAAAGAGTGAGCCAGAAACCGAAGGTTCTAAATTCAGCTCTACAGTATCTGCCCCCGCTTGTTTGGCGATGGAGAAAAACCCCGCAGCGGGATAGACGTTACCCGAGGTGCCAATGGCAATGAATAAGTCACACTCTGCTAAGGCTTGGGTGATTTCATCCATGTATAAGGGCATTTCGCCAAACCAGACAACATGGGGGCGTAAGTTTCCTGGTTTTTGGCAACAACTACAGCGAGATTCAGGGCTTGAATCATCTTTAAAATCAAACAGTTCCTGGCTTTCCTTACAGCGAATTTTTAACAGTTCGCCGTGCATGGGCCAGGTCTGGTTACCAGCGCGTTGGTGGAGATCATCAATATTTTGGGTGACCAGCGTTACCTTTCCTGGCCATGCCTCGGCAAAGGTGGCAAGGGCATAGTGTGCCTTATTGGGCTCAATTCCATCCAATAAATAACGACGCCTTTCATTGTAAAAGCGGTGCACCAGTTCAGGGTTTCGCAGAAAGGCTTCTGGAGTCGCCACGTCTTCAACGCGGTGATTTTCCCAAAGGCCGTCAGCAGCACGAAATGTTTGGATGCCGGACTCTGCAGAAATGCCTGCACCAGTAAGAATCACAATATTATGGTGTGCCTTTGTCATGCGTTTTCCTTGAACCTAAATTACCAAGGTAGCTTATCACCGTTAGAGTGCCAAAAACTGCCACTACTTTCTATGGTGAGCTCATCGATGCGTTGAGCCAATCTTTCAGCAGCGGTATTTGCAGAAATATCACCTGCATGGTTAACCATATCCGTTTGTACAAAGCCAGGATGCAGTATTGCGACGGCAATGCCTTTGGGTTTTAAATCCTGGGCTAGCGACACCCCGGCAGCATTCAGAGCTGCCTTCGACATACGGTAGCCATAATAGCCCCCCGAGCTATTGTCAGACATTGAGCCCATGCGACTGGTAATCAGGGCAACCTTGGCTTGCGGGGCAAGGTGGTCGAGTAGGGCTTCTGTCAGCTTTAGGGGAGCTAGGGCATTGACTTCGAATTGCTTTAGTACGGTTTCTTTATCGATATCTCTCAGAGTTTCACTGTAGAGAATGCCGGCATTATTGATGAGAATATCAATTTTGTTGTCCGCTAATGACTCAGTTAATTTGTTGATGGCGCTGTGCTCACAGATATCGATATCGCTAATAACGGTTGCAGAGCTTGCATTAAGTTCATCAGAGCTGGACCGGCATGCGGCATAAACATGGTAGCCTTTGTTCAGATAGTATTGGGAGAGTGCTAAACCAATACCACGGTTAGCGCCGGTTATTAATACATTTAAGGTCATAGGAGACTCCTGGTCATTATTCGTTGTTGTTTTAGAAGGGCTAGCAGGTTTTTTGGGTTATCGCCGGCATCGCAATAAGAAAGCGCTTGCTCCAAAATTTTCCCGTAACCCATAGGCCTTGACGCGTTGCATCGTAAGCAATGCCATTGACAACATTTTTATTATTCACAGTAACTGCCTGTTTACGCAAAGGCTGTAGGTCAACCTTTGCAATGATGCAACCATTTTCGTTGATTCCGTACAGATGGTCGTCATACCAACGGTTGGCCCAGATAACGCCATTCACATATTCCAGCTCATTGATGAAATTGAGATTATCTATCGTGATTTTATGAGTAACTTCAAAGCTATCTTGATCGCGAAAAAATAAGCTGTTACTGCCATTGCTCATAATGAACTCACTTTTTTCTTTCTGGTCACGCTTGTCAACCTGATTACTTTCGTTAACAAGGGTGCGATGTGTCAGCCCCCAACCTTCTCCCTGATAAGAAAGACTACCTGTAGGCTCTAATGTATTTTTGTCGAACAAGAGTACAGTTTTTTCCTTCCAAGTGAGCAAGTACAGAGTGTTACCGATAACCGTCAGGCCTTCGGCAAAATACTGACTATTGAGTTTTTTGTGCTGAATTTGCTTAAGGGGGGCTTGTGTTTGTTTAATAAGAGTCGAGCGTCCATAGAGCCCGCTACTGATGAAGAATTGGTTGTCATCCAAGTAAAAGCCTTGAGTAAACCAATTAGGATTGTGCTCTTCTACCTGTAGTATTTTGGCTTCTTGCGTTGTTAGCGAGTTTGCTGTCGCTCCACAGACACACAGTAGGAAATAAAGGAAAAAAACAGTAATGAGTTTCAAGGTATCACGCGAGTATTCGACAATAAAGCCGCTAGCTTAACGTGGCTTTGATTTTTTATAAATATATTTTGTCGTTAGATCTATTATGTCTAGTGTTCATCTCTCTTGTCAGGCTTATTGGCTTTTTCTCGAGATTGTACGAATTCAATCGCATGTTTAACGGCCTTTGTCACTTTTTTGTTAATTTCTTCCCACTCTATAGGGGAAAGGTAAAAGCTCATGTCTACATCGTGCCGAACATAACGAGGGGGTAGGTGGTTTAATGCAACGCAGGAAACATCATCCATATAATCGCCATCGCTATTAGCTCTCGGGTCTTGGTTTAATATTTCTTCCTTAACCAAGCGTTCATAGTAATTATGAACCGTACTAGCATCGTGCTTGATAGTGTTTATATTGCGACGTCGGCTTAGTAGCATTGTGGCGGCTCTCTTGGTAGTTAGATTCTAGCGGCGATTAGCGTGCGAGAAGCAAAAATATCAGCAAATCGACGCATGTGCGCTAGGGTTAATTAAGTATAGAACCTATCGCAATTTTTGGTAGTTTATGTAGCGCTGAGGCAGCATAAAAGCTCTTTAGCGGTTCTTATTGCGACTGATGTCCCGGATAATAAAACGAGCGGGATTGAGGGTATTCACCATACTTTGTGTAATAGGAGGTGGTTCACCACTGATAGCACAGGCGAGGATCTCAGCGGCCAGCGGGGTATAGGCCAAGCCCCGAGAGCCATGTCCAATATTGGTGTATAGCCCTGGATAGTAAGTCCCTGTTTTTGGGATGAATTTTTGAGCATTGTATTTTAGCTCACGATAATCTGTTTGGAAGCTATCGGTATTGGGTACAGGGCCGACCAAGGGCAAATAATCAGGTGTTGTGCAGCGAAAGCCAACACGCCCGCCTGTTGCTTGAAAGGTTGTTTCCGCATTTGAATCGAGAATACTCTGTAACTGTTGAATATTGTCCCTGTGATCTCGTTCGGACAATTCGGGTGATGTCTCATGTAAGTTGTAACTGGCACCAATGGCATGTTGTCTTTGTTGATGAATGCTAATCGCAGGCGCTACATAGTTTTTGGCACAGATAACGGTTTTTAAATATTGTAATTGTGCCTGTGAATCAATATAGGTCACTTGTCCTCGGATAGACTTTACTGGGAGCCATTGCGTTTGTGAAAATTGCGTGACGGCGGACGCGTTAGCAATAATGATGTGATCAAATGCTTTAGGCCAAACTTGAGTTTCTGTAATAGCTTGGGTATTGATAACTAAGCGCCAAGTATTTTCCTCTTGAATTAAGCCATTAATAGTTTGATTGGGATGAAAAGTAATATTGTTGTGTTGAAGCAACCATTCGCAGAGCGCTTTGGGTTTTAACCAACCGCAATAAGGAAAAAATAACGCAGGGTGTTGCAGTTTTATTCCTGCGATATTGCTGGCCTCTTGCGCGTTGACAACGTGTAAAAAGTCGGAGTGTGTAAACTGTTCCGCAATAGGACAAAAATCTTCTAGTAGTTTTTCTGTATCACATAATTGCAATACTCCACAGGCTTCTCCGGCAGTGGGATAGCTTTCCCAAAATTGGCGATAGTGTTGTTGTGCATAGAGCAGGCTGCTTAAATTAAAATCGCTCAGTATTTGTGGGTGAGCTGAAATTTTTCCGTAAACGACGCCTTGAGGGTTTCCTGATGCCGCGTCAGCCACATTTTCCGCGCTATCGAAAATGCTAACTTTGTACCCTCGTTTTGCCAGAGCATGGGCACTGTGACAGCCCGCTATTCCCGCACCAATAATAGCTATTGTCGCATTGGGGTTTGCTGGTTGATAACTACTATTGACCATCCAGGGGCTTTGGTTAGTTTTCGTTTTTTTTTCGTTTTTTATTACGGGTAGAGGCGAGTCGGTAAGCCGCTTATTGGTATATTGCCCGATAAGCATTTCACGCTTAGTTCCAAAGCCTGGTGCTTTACTTACAGTAAAGCCTGCGGCTATTAATCCTCTACGCACACTTCCCGCAGCCGTAAATGTAGCGAGTGTTGTGTTGTTATAACTCAATTGTGCCAGCCTGTTAAATAGCGCTTGAGTCCACATTTCTGGATTTTTTGCAGGGGCAAAACCATCTAAAAACCACGCATCGACCCCTTGCCATTGTGGCTGAGAAAAGGGCGGGTGTGGGGTGTTGAGTAGGCTTGTTAGAGCAGCTTCAGCATCATCAATCAACAATAATAAGCGAGTATGGCCAAACTGAAATTGGTAACAAGCTGTTCCTAAAAAATCTTTATTGATGATAAAAGATCGTTTGTATTCCTCAATAAGCTGGTTGCTAAGTGCTTTTAGTTCTGGCCATAGAGCGAGAGCCCGTTCTAGTTCATTGGGCAATAACGGGTATTTCTCAATGCTGATAAAGGTAAGCCGAGCAGAACTAGGTGCATATTGTTGCCATTGCTGCCAACAGGCTAAAAAATTTAATCCGGTACCAAAACCTGTTTCTCCTACAACAAGGTGTTCATGTTCTTTCAGTTCTTGAAAGCGTTGTTGAAGTTGATTTTGTTCTAAAAAAACATAACGGCTTTCGGCTAGGCCATTTTTTTTGGAAAAATAAATATCATCGAAGTGGTTAGAGATAGGTAAGCCTTGTTCGTCCCAGCACACAGTTTCTCGTGGATCTATTTCATCGTTATAAGAAGTGCTCATTAATCGAGATTAAATTCTTTTTTAAGTGAGTCACACCAGGTAGCGATGCGCTGATCAGTAAGGGCAAATTGATTTTCGTCGTCCAGTGCCAAACCGACAAACAGTGATTGATCAGCCGTTAAAGCTTGAGAACCCGTAAAGGTATAACCCTCATTTGGCCAGTAACCGACAACGTTAGCACCTTGTAGTAAGACCTTATTATGTAGATACCCCATAGCATCTAAAAACCACTCGGGATAACCAATTTGGTCTCCCAGACCAAATAAAGCCACGGTTTTATGACTGAAGTCGATGTTGTCGATATCATCCCAGCAGTCTTCCCAGTCTTCTTGAAGTTCGCCATAGTCCCAAGTCGGTATACCTAATATCAACTGTGAGTATTCATCTATTTGTGTAATAGAAGAGGAAGCGATATTAAATAAATCGACATTTTTTACTGTCAAATAGTTTCGTATTTTTTCGGCACACATTTCTGTGTAGCAAGTAGAGCTACCATAAAATAAACCGATAGGTGCTTTATTTTTCATGCTGTTAAATACTACCCTGAAATCCAAGTTGCCGCCAAGCTTCATAGACGACAACCGATACGGCATTGGATAAATTCATACTGCGACTATGTGCCTGCATTGGAATGCGTACGATAGCATGCATGCGCTCGTCACTTAATATGGTATCGGGTAAGCCCCTTGTTTCTGAGCCAAAAATAATAAAGTCATCCTTTTGAAACTCGGTATCACTATGGCGTTGAACGCCTTTGGTGCTGATCGCATATAAGCGGCGAGGATTCTCTTTTTCGATAAATGTCGACCAGCTACTGTGAGTCGATAGATTGGCCCACTCATCGTAATCTAATCCAGCACGTCGCAAGCGTTTGTCATCTAGCACAAAGCCAAGAGGTTCAATTAGGTGAATACGAAAGCCAGTATTAGCAGCTAACCTAATAATATTGCCTGTATTGGGAGGTATTTCAGGTTCAACGAGTACGATATTGAGCATGGTAGATTGAATCGGTGGTGTCAAATAAGTGACGAATTATATAGAAAATAGTCGCTATGTCACACAAAAGAGACGGGTCTCATCAATAAAGTCATTAAATTGACATCAGCATAAGAAAAAATCAATTTTTATCAGCTAAACAAAGGTTTAGCGCTAGCATTGCACCTAATTACTACTAAGCTTGTAAACAGAGAATATTCTTTTTGAGGTCAGCATGCGATCATTTTTTCGCACTAAAAACAAAGGTTTGCGAGTAGGTCTTTGCCTAACTGAAAGTAGTGTCAGTTTAGTTGCTATTCAGTATCGGGACAATGCTTTGCCAATTATAACAGATAGTTTTTATTACTCGATAAAAGATGGTGGCTCTATTGAGGATGCTCAGCAGCAGCTTATTGGATATGTAGAGCAACATAATTTAAAGCATGTGGATTGTTATTGTGTGTTGAGCGAGAAAGAGTACCAGTTGTTATTAGTTGAACCTCCCGATGTGCCCGAAAAAGAGTTAATAAGCGCGATGCAGTATAAAGTAAAGGAACTGATTAATATTGATGTAGATAATGTTGTTATTGATGTTTTTCAACAACCAGAAAAGAAAATGCTTTATACCGTTGTTGTTGAAAAAAAGATAATTGCGAGAATGGTTGATTTTGTAAATGCTACTGGTTTGTCATTAGTTACCATCGATATAGAAGAACTTTCGTGTCGTAACTTATGGGATCATTATCCAATGAATGAAAGGGGAATCGCTGTTCTCACGATAAAAGAGAATGAGGGAAAAATATTGATCATTAAACAGGGAAATTTATACCTATCGAGACGCTTTTCTATTCATTATGGCGGAGGAGTCTTTGACAGTTTGCCAGAAGATGAATTAATTTTGGAGCTGCAAAGGTCTTTAGATTATTACGAAAGACAGATGGGACAGTCAGCGCCTGCTGAGATTATTTTTTGTGGGATGGTTAAGAAAGAAAAAATTACTGACATCATAAAACAAAGCTTTCAACAAAATATTCAATGTGTAGAGATAACAGAATTTACTCAAAAAGAAAACTTGGTGGTTGCTGATATTGAAGCAATGTTGATTAGCGGTGCGGCTGCGAGAAGGCGAGTGGCGTAAATGAGGCAGGAGGTTAATTTATATAAAGATGAGTTTCTACCAAAGTATTTGTGGTTGTCTTTTTTTCATTTGGTTACTGTTTCTTTGATTTTTGCTATTTTTTTAGGTTTTTATTCTTATCAACGATTTACACACTTTGATTTTCTCAAGAAAGAAAATTTAAGTTTAACGAAAAAAAGTAAGCAGTTAGGCGATGATGAAAGCATGAGCTTAATGGAAAGAATTATAGAAAAACGAAAAGTTTTAGAGCAGCAGGTTAACCTTATGAGTATGGAGGTCGAAGGTAAAAGGAGGATTAAAGGGGCTTATGATAGTTCTAAGAGTTTAAATGTTTCCAGTTTTTACAATATTTTTCTATCAGTTGGAAAGGAGTCTAATACAAAGTTATCTGTTTCGGAGATTGGCGTTTACGATGGAGGTAAAGAGGTTATTATTTTTGGCTTGTCAGAAACTAGAGATGATGTTCCTAATTATTTAAAAAGACTAAAGGATGGGCCATCATTTTCTGATTCAAATTTTGGCTTGCTCAAAATAAACCAGTTGGATTCGGTGGGGCTGTATGAGTTTTTTATGGTTAGAAAGAATGGTGATAGCCGGTTTATCGACGGCTTTTTGGAGAAAGATAAGGGAGGTTCTTCTTTGTCGCATAACGATGGATAGGATAAATAACTAATGAATCAAATAGTACAGAAATATAATGATCTTGCCTTTCGTCAAAGATTGATTTTGTTATCGTCTGTACTGGCCGCGTGTTATTTTTTATGGAGCTTTGTTTTGGATCTCCCTCTTGTGGAGAAAATAGACAAGGTTCAGTCTGAAAATGCATATCTTTATTCGCTCTTGGAAGAAAAAAATAATAGAGCCATGGATTTTCAAAAAAATAATAAAGCTTTTGATATTGTTTCACTAAATAATCAACTAGAAAAGTTAAGGGCCGAAGTAGGTCATCTTAATTCTGAGCTGGAGAAATACTTTTCTATCGCTGCATCCAGTGAAAATATGCTGGAAATAGTTAAGGATTTAGTTGATGTTAATCCAGATTTAACACTGAAGTCCATTCATTTGTTGCCTGTGGAAAAAGTCTTATTAGAAGGGGCTAGTGTAGTTGCTTCTGGCAGTAAATCTGAAAG
>JBNKUQ010000099.1:10161-10430 GCA_050298695.1 Cellvibrionaceae bacterium | reverse complement strand
TATGAGAATACTCATTTACAAGAAGGTGATCGGATTGAATTGTTAGTTCCTATGCAGGGGGGATAGGGGAAAGCTGCTAGCTGCCAGCCGCTAGCTTCAAGAAAAACAAGAAGGTATGTGATTAACGTTTGACTTATGTGATGTAGGAGAAGCTTGCAGCTAGGTTTTAATTATGTGGCAATTAGCAGAAAAAACAGTTAACAGTCGTTTGCTCATCGGCTCAGCTCTTTATCCCTCGCCAGAGACCATGCAGCAGTCTATTGTGGCTT
>JBNKUQ010000099.1:0-10151 GCA_050298695.1 Cellvibrionaceae bacterium | reverse complement strand
GTTGTTGATTGGAACCGCATTGTATCCATCACCGACAATTATGCAAGAATCCATTAAAGCATCTGGGTCTGAAGTAATCACCGTTTCTTTACGACGACAAAATGCCGCTTGTGACGGTGGTCATGATTTTTGGCAATTACTGCAGGCTTTACCGATCAATATCTTACCTAATACCGCAGGGTGTCATTCCGTTAAAGAGGCGGTAACGACGGCACAAATGGCACGAGAGGTATTTGGTACCCATTGGATAAAATTAGAAGTCATTGGTGACGAATACAACTTACAGCCAGACCCCTTTGCTTTGCTAGAGGCCACTAGAGAGCTGATCTCTCAGGGTTTCGAAGTGTTTCCCTATTGCACGGATGACCTAGTGCTTTGCCAAAAATTGGTAGAGGCCGGGTGTCGTATCCTTATGCCTTGGGGATCTCCCATTGGTACGGGCAAAGGTTTACTAAATCCTTACGCGCTTAAAACGATTCGTGAGCGCCTGCCCAATATCACCTTAATTGTCGATGCCGGTATTGGTAAACCCTCCCATGCTGCTCAGGCCTTAGAATTGGGTTATGACGGTGTCTTATTAAATACAGCGGTAGCGCAAGCGTCTGACCCAGTACGCATGGCTGAGGCTTTTAAATACGCCTTGCTGGCAGGTAGGGCGGCCTACGAATCGGGTGTTATTGCCGAAAGAGACCTCGCTAAGCCCAGTACGCCAACAATCGGTACGCCTTTCTGGCATCAAAAATAGTCTTGCAGCCTTGAATAAGTACTCTTGATATGACTAAGCGCCCCTTTGTTTTAAATTTTTCTGCTAGCGATTCTGCAGGTTTAGCGGGTATGGCAATGGATGTGAGAGCCCAGACGGCAATGGGTGTTCATAGTCTATCCGTCGTTACCGCAAATACTGCACAAAATAATGCCGCACTATTGGCTATCAATCCGGTGAGCCCGGAGGCCTTTGGCGATCAGCTTGAGGCGGTGGCGGGTTTATCAATCCAGGCTGTAAAAGCGGGCCTGCTGGCTTCTCCAGGTCAATGTCATGCCATTGCCGACTGGCTTTCCACGATATCCCTTCCTTTTGTGCTGGACCCTGTGCTGGGTAGTAGTAGTGGTGGTAGCTTTATGTCCTCTGGGACTATAGATGTCCTGTGTGCATCGCTATTTCCACATACCACCTTGTTGACGCCCAATACTATCGAGGCAGAGAAGCTAACAGGCTGCTCCATTAACAGCAACGACGATATCGTTATTGCTGCGAATCACTTGCTGTCTATGGGGGTGAAAGCTGTCTTGATTAAAGGTGGCCATGGGACTTTTTCAGAAAGAACGGACTCGGAAAACGCTATTGTCGCCGACTATTTCAGCGATGGCATTCGCTCATTTTGGTTGACCAGTGACAAGGTCAATACGGCCAGCCAACGTGGCACCGGTTGCGCGCTAGCCTCTGCGATTACCTCGGCAATTGCTATGGGTTATTCGCTCTATGATGCGGTCGTTATTGGCAAAATGGCGATTAGTCAGGGTCTGCGGCAGTCTTATTCGGTCAATAAGCCCGATGAAGAGGCTTATGGACCCGTTAATATTACGCATTTCCCGAATGAACAAGGGGATTTGCCCTGTCTTTCATTCTCCCCGCTAACAAAGAGTCTGTCAGCGCCTTTTCCCAATTGTAATGAGCCGCTCTTGGGGTTGTATCCCGTAGTGGAGCGCGCTCACTGGATAGCGGATTTAGCCGCATCGGGTATCTCCACTATTCAGTTACGAGTCAAAGACTTGGAGGGACAGGCGTTGCGACAGGAGCTTATCGAGGCCACTCGTTTAGCACAACAGCACCAGATGCGTTTGTTTATTAATGACTACTGGCAATTAGCGATTGAATTGGGGGCTTATGGCGTCCACTTAGGTCAGGAAGATTTGGATGATGCGGATATTAACCAAATCCATCAGGCAGGCCTGCGTCTGGGTATTAGTACCCATTGTCATTATGAAGTGGCTCGAGCGCATACTTATAGACCTTCCTATATCGCCTGTGGTCCGGTTTATCACACCAATACCAAAACGATGCCTTGGATACCCCATGGCTTACATGGGCTGACTTATTGGCGGCAAGTATTAGATTATCCCTTGGTGGCTATTGGTGGTATTAATCAACAACGATTTGAGGATGTAGCCGTCACTGGTGTCGATAGTATCGCCATGATTACGGCAATTACTCTGGCTGATAAGCCCCTTGATGCAGCCTCTGGATTTGTTAATTATTTCAACAAAAATAAAGAGTTAGTCTGTAAACCTAATGTGGCTTGCGAAGTTGCCTTAAATAAACAGTGATAAATAAAGTGACAAATAAAATGGCTGATACGAGTTTTTCTTCTGCTGAGTGGCTTCGTTACACTCGCCATATACAGCTTCCGCAAGTGGGGGCTGAGGGTCAGGTGCGCCTGAAACAGTCTAGGGTATTAATGGTGGGAGCGGGCGGTTTAGGTTCCCCAGTCGCATTTTATTTAGCGGCTGCAGGTGTTGGTCATATAACAATAATTGATGGCGACACGATCGACTTAACTAACCTGCAACGCCAAATCCTTTTTAAAACCACACAGCTCGGTCAGTCAAAAGCAGAGTGTGCTCGTGATACCTTACTAGCACTGAATCCAGACATTAACGTCACCGCCATTTCTGAGCATTTCTCGCCCAAGCAAGCAGATGAATTAGTGGCTCAGGTTGATTTAGTACTAGATTGCACGGATAACTTTACAACCCGCTACCTAATCAATGAGGTTTGCGTAAAACAAAATAAGCCTTGGTTATTCGCGAGCATTTATCAGTTCTCTGGGCAATGTGCGTTATTTGTTCCCGGATACAGTGATAATGCGGCGTGTTTTCGTTGCCTTTTTCCAGAGCCACCCCAAGGTGTTGCTGACTGCAATACAGCGGGTGTCATGGGGGTGTTGCCAGGCTTTTTAGGTTGTTTGCAGGCAAATGAAGCGATTAAGTACCTCGTTGGTTTACCCTGTCCATTGATCAATACCCTAATGATGGTTGAAACCTTGGATTTGAGTTTTAAAAAAATAACCTTGGCTAAGCACCAAGATTGTCCGGTTTGTAGTAAATCCGCCTCTAAGGGCGCATGCGCAAAAGTAGAGTTTGCTAATACTCCTGATTCACATTGCGAAATTGGGAAACCGGGTCTATCCCCAGAAGAATTTATGTTGCAGCGTGATAGTGGCAAAACGCTGTTGCTGGACGTTCGAAGTCTTGAAGAGCGTAGTGCTTTTCACATCGGAGGGGAGCATATTCCTCTCGATCAGCTGCCAAAAGCACTGGCCGAGCTTGATAGCGATAAGCATATTCTGTGTTACTGCCAGAGTGGTGCACGTAGTGCTAAAGCTGTTACCTTGTTAAAGCAACATCAGTTTATGGCACAGCATTTAGATAATGGCCTAGTGGCATTATTGCGTCATACCTTAACCCCCTGATGCGGAAGCATTATTTTAATTTAATCGATGGGTAACCATGAGAATAAATATACAAGCTATAAAAGATTTTTTAGCCGCGATTCAGCTAGCGGCATATTGTTAATAGCGGTTGCCTATTTAATTGGTGGCTTAATAGATAAAGGGGTTTCTGTTTAATGTCGTGTTAATACGGTGTGAATGACGCGATCATATTCAAAGTAAACAGTAAAACCATCATAGACCCAGCTTGAGATGGGTGGTTCTCCGACGGCGGGCCGCCAGCCATTGGGTTCGCCAAACTGTTTTTTAACTTGGGTTTTGGTAATTCCGCTTTTGGGGCGCTCAATATGTTGCTGTTTTCCTTGTTGACCAATGGGTACATAAACGCTTTCGGCATAGGTATGACCAACAAAAAGACCAAAGCTACATGCGATGATGATAAAGATGTTTTTCACGGTAATGTCCCCTGATATTGCAAACTATGGATGTTGTTGATGCTTTTTATAGTATTTTAATTTAAATGATAAAGCCATTGGGAGAGCGGATTACAGTTTCAATTAGTGATGCACTTGGCTTTTTAGCTGCCGTTTTTCCATCACCTGATTCTGCATAACCTGCCTGGCTAATAGTCGGTGTTGTTCTTCATTTAGTTGATGAAATCGGGCGCCAATGGAGTAGGAGCCATCTTTTTGTACTTGGTTGCGAATAATTTGCGCATAGCACAGCAGTCCCGTATAGGAGGGAAGAAATACCAGTTTAACGGCAACCCAGCTTTCTATTCCCAATGGATCGGGCGAATCAAAGCCAATTCCCCCCTGGCTTAAATCAATACGCCCACTTTCACTATCGTTTGAGGATACCGCATCGTGAGAAAGCATTTCTTGAGAAAGTAGGTTCATTTTATGGTTGAGCATCTCTAAATAATTCGCGATGCTGGCGTGCTCTTGGCGAATAATGTCTAGTGTCGCGTGCAAATCATTGTCGAGTTGTTGAAATTGTGAGAATAGACCCAGAGTGCCGGAGTGATCAAAATGGTGTTCTGCACTAATGTGGCTAACATCATCTGTACTGACAGCTTTAAAATTAAAGATTACATCTTGCTGGATTCGAAAAAACTGGCGTTTCTCGCTCATTTTGTTGCCTTCTATATATTTTTATTAAGGACACATTTATCACAAGGACACAATGGTTCAGTAAGTGTAGCAGATAATCAGTAATTATCCTGGACGTTCAACCTCTCGTTCCCAGGCTCTGCGTGGGAATACATATCTGACCATCAGTTTATGTAAACTCTATATTGCAGTCGTTCCTTACTATATCAATTGCGCTCTGTCCGCTTTGCTCTTTGCAACTCACAAGGCTTGATATCACGTACGCATACCCACGCAGAGTCAGGAACGAGCAATAAATTCAGCATCTTAGAGGCATTACACTCTATAATGCCTGCCCATGATACGATCTACTTCCTTATTAATCGGCTTACGCTATACACGCTCAAAGCGCCGCCACCAATTTATTTCCTTTGTGAGTGGTTTTTCCTTGGTGGGAATGGCACTAGGGACATTGGCATTAATCGTTGTTTTGTCGGTCATGAATGGTTTTGATCGCGAAATTAAACAACGAATACTGAGTGTGGTTCCCCACGGTTTTATTGATCAACGTCCACGCATGCAGAATTGGTCTAAAACGGCGGAACTCATCAAGTCTACCCCTGATCTTATTGCCAGCGCTCCCTATATCAGCGATTTTGTTATGTTGGGGGCAAATAACACGGTTCATGGGGTTGAGTTACAAGGTATTTTGCCAAAGAAAGAGCGGGAAGTTTCCCGCATTGATCAATATATGCAACCACCACAGCAGCTTGATAACTTAGTGCCAGGGGAGTTTGGCATTGTGCTGGGGAGTTTGGTGGCGCGATATCTCGGGGTGGCCGTTGGAGATAGTGTGACCATGACGCTTCCCGAGGTGGTGGTCACGCCTGCGGGGATTTTCCCTAGAGTTAAACGCTTTAGGGTTGTGGGCTTATTTCAAGTGGGTGCTCAAGTTGATCAATCCTTAGCGCTGATTCACCTCGGTGATGCGCAGCGTCTATTGCGTTATGGAACGGAGGTACAAGGCTTACGTTTGCAGACCAGTGACATCTATAAAGCGGCCAGTGTCGTTCAATCTTTATCATCGCAGTTAGGTGAAGGATATGAGCTGCGTGACTGGAGCGAAACCCAAGGAAGTTTATTTCAAGCGATTAAAATGGAAAAACGCATGGTGACGCTGTTGTTAATGATTATCATCGGAGTTGCGGCACTCAATATTGTGACCAGCTTGATATTAATGGTATCGGATAAACGTAGTGATATTGCCGTCTTGCGTACCCTGGGAATGACAACCCGACAAATTATGTCCATTTTTATTGTCCAGGGTAGTGTGATCGGTATTGTGGGTATTGTGATGGGTGGCTTGTTGGGATGTTTACTGGCGTTGACGATTAGTGATCTAGTAACTTGGCTAGAAAATGTGTTGGGGGTGTATGTGTTTGACCCCAGTGTTTACTTTATTAGCCAAATTCCTTCTGATTTGCGCTTAGATGATGTTCTCTTGATTTGTGGTGCTGGTATTGTATTAAGTCTATTGGCAACACTATATCCCGCCTATCGGGCAAGCCAAGTTGAACCGGCAGAAGTGCTGCGTTATGAATAGAGCTAGGTTTTAAGACAAGCACGAGAAATAATAATGAATGATGTTGTGATGTCCTGTGAGGGACTGCAAAAAGTGTATCGCGAAGGGCCAGAGCCGGTAGAAGTGTTAAAGGATATTAATCTCTCCATCGGTCGGGGTGAACGCGTTGCCATTATTGGTGCATCGGGGTCCGGTAAAAGTACACTGCTGAATTTATTGGGGGGGCTAGATACCCCAACATCCGGTAAGGTCTGGGTTGCTGGTAAAGCACTGGATGGCCTGGACGAAAATGAACGCGGGCAGTTGCGTAATCGTTATTTGGGCTTTGTTTATCAGTTTCATCATTTACTAGGTGAGTTTACCGCCTTAGAAAATGTGGCAATGCCCTTACTCATTGGTAAACGGGCCGCTAAGGATGCCAATACGCAAGCTGCAGAGTTGCTCGATAGAGTCGGTCTTGGGCAACGCTTACATCACAAACCTGCTGAACTCTCTGGGGGGGAGCGTCAGCGGGTGGCCATTGCTAGGGCTATGGTCAATCGTCCTAATTGTGTATTAATGGATGAGCCCACAGGTAACTTGGACCAAGAAACCGCCGATTCTATTCAGGCATTGATGTGGGAGTTAAATAGGGAGTTTGAATTGAGTTTTGTGATCGTTACCCACGATCGCCAATTTGCCAATACCATGGATAGAGTCATTGCGTTAAAACAAGGCGGTTTACACTCTATTACCCAGCAGCAAGCTATTCTAGGCGACGTCTAATGTATCCTTTGAGTTTTTTTATTGGATTACGCTATACCCTGGCGCGTCGCCGTAACCGCTCGGTGTCTTTTATTTCTGGTATTGCCATGATCGGTATTGTTTTAGGTGTTGCTCTGCTTATTACCGTGCTGTCGGTGATGAATGGTTTTGATCGTGAGCTGAAAGAGCGCATTTTAAGCATCATGCCACAAGTTACTTTGTATCAGCGCGGAGGAATGAATAACTGGGTTTCCTTACGCGAACAAATATTGGAGCAGGAGCAGGTTATTGGTGCGGCTCCTTTTGTGGAGTTGCAGGTAATGCTCCATCAAGGTAAACGTACGCAACCCGCTTTGCTCTACGGTCTTGATGCAAAATATGAGTCAACAGTATCTAACATTCGTCGCTATCTGGCAGATGATACGCTAGAGCGATTGAATAATGCTGACAAATACATCGCATTAGGTAAGGGGCTAGCTGATAAATTGGCTTTGGAGCAAGGGGAATCCATCACCGTTATTGTTCCTCGCGCGAACAGTGCTGCTGCTTCGCCGGCGATTAAGCGGCTGGAGATCATCGATGTATTTTCGACCAACACTGAACTCGATCACTCTTTTGCCATTATGGGCCTTGAGTCGGCTGCAGGTCTTGCTAATCCACAGCAAAACTCAGGTATTAGTGGTCTGCATCTTAAAGTGGAACAGTTGTTTGTGGCTCCACGCATTGCGTCTTCTCTCAAATCACAGTTACCACTGGATTTTTACACCACTGATTGGACTCGGACCCACGGTAATATCTATTACGCCATTAAAATGTCTAAAAATTTGGTGAGTTTATTGTTGTTTCTTATTATTGCCATCGCGGCCTTTAATGTGGTTTCTACCTTGGTGATGGTCGTTGTCGACAAGCAGGGAGATATCGCCATTTTGAGAACCTTGGGACTAACAAAGCAACAGGTAATGGCAGTTTTTATGGTTCAGGGATCTGTCATCGGTGTTATAGGCACATTGATTGGTGTTGCTCTGGGGGTGGTTTTCGCGCTATTTGTTGATGATTTTGTGGCTTGGCTTGAGACGCTCCTTAATATCCGTTTTCTTGAATCAGATATTTATCCCGTCAGTTTTCTACCATCATCACTCCTGTTCAGTGATGTCATTTTTGTGGCCTCTGTCGCTTTAATTATGAGTATGTTGGCGACAATTTATCCAGCAAGGAAAGCCGCCAGTGTAGCGCCAGCGCAAGCACTGCGATATGACTAAGATTGTTGGAAGTTACTCCCGCTCAGTATCAACTTTTCTTAGGCGTTTTTCTTTGCGGTGTTGCCACTGAAATATCACATAGAATCGCCAGGTATAGCGGATGATGAAATAGCTCAATAGAGAGCAAAAACTACCGGCGGAGAGGGAGCCGATAATCAATGGTTTCCATATCTTAGATAGTTTGACACTGTGTAGTGTCTCCCAGGACATTAGCTTGGCTGCGTGATGGGTGATCGGCTCATTTAACAACCAGATGCCTAGTTTATAAGTGGCAAAAAAAATAGGGGCAATGGTGATAGGGTTAGTAATCCATACTAAGGCAACCGCAATGGGGAGGTTACATCTCACCCACAGTGCCACAATTGCAGCAATGGCCATTTGCCCAGGAACGGGGATAAATGCCAAGAAAACGCCCACCAAAAAGGCCATGGAGACAGAATATCGATTGAGATGAAAAAGGTTGGGGTCGTTGAGTAGTGGCCCAAGAAAGCGCAAGCTCGGAATGGTTTTAATTTTAGCCGAATTGGGAGCAATTCGTTTAAACAGTTTTTTTGGCATATTGAGGTTAGTAATCTCTTAGTACTTTACAGCAAGACGCGCCGCATTATGCCTGTAAAGAATCCTCTTTACTATCACCATTTTAAAGTGCCATTCATAAAGAGGGCGAGTCGCACTGCTAGGATATTTCACTTTTGTGACTTTATCTTAGGATATTTCACTTTTGTGAATTTATCTCATGAAATTGTCATAAATCTGAATTATTATCGCCCTTTGTGGTCATAATCGTGGCTGCTCAATAGGTAATCGCCTTAACTATCCACGATCAACCTAGCACGCTTTTAATTTTTATAAACTGAACACAACGATAATTTGGAGCACTCTTTTGAGTAATGGGCACCTTAACAACCTGATTGACAGCAATTTACATACTCTGACAAAAATCACTGAATTGCTAAGCTCTCTTTCTTCGGAGCGCTTTGCCAAAGTACAACGTCCTTATTTTGAATCTTCTTTAGGAAAGCATGTTCGCCATGTGCTAGACCACTACCTCTGTTTTAAGAGGGACTTATTCCAGGGTTTAATTGACTACGACAAGCGTCAACGGGACTGCCAGCTGGAAAAAGATAAAGAGTATGCGCTCTCAATTGTCCAGGACATGTTGCGTTTTTTTGAAGGCTTGCGAGAAGATTTTAGCGTTGATCAGTCTGTGCAGGTGCTAATGTGCAATGATGTTGCGACACCTAATGGTGAAATTACCTGTTCAAGTTTGGGGAGAGAGCTGCAGTTTTTACAAAGCCACAGTGTCCATCACTTTGCCTTAATGGCTGCTATGCTGCGTTTTTCTGGGGATAGTGTTGAGCAAGACTTCGGTGTGGCCCCATCGACATTGGTCCATGAAAGTGCCGTCAAAGCTTCGGCGTAGCTATTTTTTGTTCTTTGTTCTTTTTGATTTTTCATTTTATTACCATGAGCAATTTTTAAGAGGTCGCTATGAGCGCAATTGAGTCCTTAGATACGGTTGATCGATTCTCTTTTTTGGATGGTCTGGTTGTCCCGCCGGCTACACAAGCGGGTCCTTATGAAGTCCGTTTTGCTAAAACAACAGAAGAGGTCTATGCGGCACAGGCTTTGCGCTACCGTATTTTTTATAAGGAAAAGCAGGGAAACCCAACGCAGGAAATGATTGCTGCTGAAAGGGATATGGATCAGTGGGATGAATCCGGGTTCCATATTATCGTTCTTGATAAACGTGCTGACGAGCAGTCAAAAGTAGTGGGTACCCTTCGATTATTTTTTAATGAATGTCTTAAAGTTAATCAACACTTCTATACCGAAGAAACATTTGATCTAAGTCGACTTCATGCTCATTATGGGCGGTCACTAGAACTTAGTCGTTTTTGTGTTGATCCCGGTGGGCGTGGTGGTGTAATTTTGATGTTGATCTGGAAATACGCAATGAGTTTTTTGCAGGATAATCAGATCGATGTCATGTTTGGGTGTGCTAGTTTTAGCGGTACAGACTATG
>JBNKUQ010000098.1:0-10448 GCA_050298695.1 Cellvibrionaceae bacterium | reverse complement strand
CGTAAAATTAAAAATGTGCGAAATTATTAACTATAAAGTGGTTTTTACTGTGAGCAGTCTACAAGCGCTGAACCAAACTATGCGTTCCCACGCAGAGCGTGGAAATGAGTACATATAAAAAATTCGATTACAGTTACCGTGCCTCTAAGCCGATAGTCTAAGATTATGGTTTTTGGTGCGAAAATAGTATCTAATGTCGCCACTTTGCAAGCTACTCGCTCATCATACAAATAATAGGTATACCATGTTCCTTACGGAAACCGCAATAACGCAGTGGATCGCAGCACAGTTGGTCTCGCGCGATGATATCCAAGCCCCTGGCTCGATAACGCTTTTTCCTCTCTGTGGCGACGCCGGTGCACGCCAGTACTATCGTGTGAATACCCAGCCGCCATTGTTGGCTGTTGCTGCACCAAAAACCGAAGGTTTAAGCGAATGCGCGGCTTACTTTTCTGAGTTATCTAATAAATTGCGTGCTGCCGGTGTACCCACGCCACAAGTGTTGGCCTGTGATGGCGACAAAAACCTTATGCTGATAGAAGACTTTGGTCAGCAGTCTTACTTGGATGTATTAACAGATGACTCGGCAGACATACTCTACAGCCAAGCATTAATGGTGCTGCTGCGTTTACAGCAAATACCGCCACACTCTGTCGAACTTCCCGTTTATGACCGCGCACTATTGCGCCAAGAAATGGCCCTCTTTGACGAGTGGTTTGTGTCTCGTCTATTGGGCCATACACTGACGGCACAAGAAAAAAAAATGCTCAATGCGAGTTATACATTTTTGGAAAACAAAGCCTTAGAGCAACCTCAAGTACTCGTACATAGAGATTACCACTCTCGCAATATTTTATTTCGCGAGGGTGAAGCGCCAGGGATTATCGATTTTCAAGATGCCGTGTGGGGGCCCATTACTTACGACGTGGTTTCCCTCTTACGGGATTGTTATATCGCCTGGACGCCAGAACAAATCAAGCGTTGGTTAGTGACCTATGGCAATATGGCCATAGAGTTGGGTGTAATGCCCCCGGTTAATGAGTCCCGTTGGCAGGTTTGGTTCGACACCATGGGCCTACAACGGCATATAAAAGTTCTCGGTATTTTTGCTAGGCTCTATCTGCGGGATCAAAAAAATCGCTACTTACAAGACTTGCCCCTGGTATGGGAGTATACCCAAAGCGTAGCAAAACAATACCCAGACATGCAGCCCTTTGCCCAATGGTGTGAGACAGTTCTACAACCCTTGGTAGAACAACAGGACTGGTATGTTAATGGAAATAACGCACACAAAAATAAAATAAATACCAAGGAAAAGGAGATGCGTGGGTGAAAGCCATGATCCTGGCTGCGGGTCGAGGTGAGCGCATGCGGCCCTTAACCGAATCCACCCCAAAGCCTTTATTAAACGTTGGCGGCAAACCCTTACTAGTCCACCAATTAAATAATTTAGCTTTGGCGGGTTTTCAGGACGTGGTGATTAATATTGCTTATTTAGGTGAGCAGATTCGCGACTACATAGGAAATATTTTTTCGGCCAATACAGGCCAGCATTTATCCATCCAATACTCAGAAGAACCCGAGCCTCTAGAAACCGCAGGTGCCATTGCGCATGCCTTACCTTTATTGGGTGACCAACCCTTCTTATTAATCAATGGCGATATTTGGACGGACTATCCCTTCCAATCTCTAAAGCAACACACCTTGTCTAATCGTTGCCTTGGGCATTTAGTCTTAGTTCCCAACCCCGCGCATCATCCGGAGGGGGATTTTGCGATTGAATCGGGCTATTTAACGGAAAAAAAATTATCAGAAAAAAATACAAAGGCCATGACCTTTAGTGGTATTAGCGTGCTGTCTCCAAAACTGATAAGCGACTACCCAGAATGTCGCCGTGTATTTCCCTTAGGCGAAGTATTTCGCCATGCACTTAAAACAAAAAAACTATCGGCTGAAAGTTATCAAGGACAGTGGTGGGATATAGGTACCGTAGAACGGCTGAATGATCTAGACCTAAGACTCAGAGGCTAACCCTCGTTCCCACGCTCCCTGCGTGGGAATGCATACCACTCCACAAATAACTGAACAAACAGGGGATGCAATAAAACTAGCTTGGATAGATAGCAATTTATGTTGAATTTCGCGACAAAAGTTATAAATTCAACAAAAAATAAAAATATTTTATTCCGATTTGAAAATAAAACACTTGATCTTAAAATCTTCCTGGTTATAATTTATGCCAGATTTTGGGAGCAGATATAAGGACATTACTTCACCATTCCCTCGATGTAACAAAACCATTCTTGCAAAAAAATTTTGATGACAGCAGTTTGTTTGCTACGGCCATCATGCCGTGCTTATGTATAGAAAAGTGTCTTTTTAAAAGAAACGAAGAAATTAACCATACAAAAAAATTAATAGTTAAAACGGAATAAGCATGTACAAAAAAAATATTTTTCGATTAATTTATATGGGTTTGTTATTTAGCTTTTCTGTAAGTGCTTTTTCTCAAGGAGGGAGTTGTGGAATCGCTTGTAATTGTTTTGCTCGTGGTTTTAATGTTGTCTATAGCTTTTGGGCAGAAGACTTTGGGAAGTGTTTAGCCCATCCTTATATGGTGTACTGTGAACAAACAAATGGAGGGATATATGGGCAAGATGTATGTGCTAATCAAATATTACCAGAGGAAGAAGGTGCACCAAGTTGCCCGATTGGTTATGTAGGCTTCCCTCCCAACTGTACTGCAATTTCATATGGTGATGGAGATAACATAGGCGGTGGTCCAAACAATACCTGCCAGCCCATTAATATTTCCACCGGCAATAAGTTTTACCAATTTACCGATTATCAAGATCGCTTTTTCGTTTTTTCTTATTCCTACAATTCCGTTACCAGCACTTGGCGTTTTGCATTCCAGCAACGCTTAATGATTAACACGGGCTACTTTGTAGTGGCGGAAAGAATCGACGGTAAAGGCATTCACTTTACTTACAATAGTACGGAGGATCGTTACTACTCTTCCACCCAGCGCCGAGAACGCTTAACCTTCGACGGCACGCAATACACGCTAACATTCCCCAATAACACTGTAGAAACTTACGATACAGCGGGGCGTTTGCTATCAATAACTGCTCCTAACACAACGCCAACAACACTCAGTTATAGTGACAATACCATCACCATTACAAAAGACAATGCGCAATTAATATTAACGATTGGTACTAATAATGAAGTGTTACAAGCCGTCTTTCCCGATGGCACTAACATGAGTTATCAGTATCAAACGATTTCTGGACAACTCTTATTGGAACAAGTGACCAATACCGAAGGTATAATTCGTCGCTATTTCTATGAAGACACCCGTTTTCCTACCTACATTACCGGTATCGAAGATGCCAATGGAAATCGCACTGCTTCCGTTATTTACGACGACCAAGGCCGCGCTATCAGCTCCGAAAAAGGCCCTTTAAATTCCGGTATCGAACGCTCACAAATTGAATACCACGAAGACGGTTCACGCACCGTCACCAATGCCCTAGTCAAACAAACCACCTACCACTTCACCCAGTTTAACGGCGAATATAAGATGACAACCGTGGAAGGACACCCCTCCGAAAACTGCGCCGGTGCCAATAAAGCCTACACCTATGACGCCAATGGATTCTTAGAAAGCAAAACCGATTGGAAAGGCAATACCACCACCTATATCCACAACGACCGTGGGCAAGAAATCTCGCGCACCGAAGCAGCGGGTACGCCAGAGGCTCGCACCATTACCACCGAATGGCACCCAGACTTTAATCTCCCGGAAAAAATTACCGAACCCGAACGCGAAATTATTATGGGCTACGACGAGAGCGGTCGTTTGCGCTCTCGTAATATTGTGCCTCGCTCAGAATAAGGAATTATTAACATGTTGAAGACAAAACAAATTTATTTTTACAGTACTAGAGGCAGCAGGAGAAAGCCGTTCATTAACAATTTAAAAAATAGTAAGCAGCTCAGCCAATTATTTTTTGGCTTTATTATTAGTGCGCTTTTCTCTTTAAATGTAATCGCTCAATCATCCATAGAGTCGCCAAAAGGAATAAAGTATTGCAAGGTCTCTGGAATTTACTATTGTAATGGATCTGCCGCTTACCCATCAGAAAGTGAAAGATGCTCTACAGATCCATTGGCTGCCATTCAGCCTGGTGTTAACTACCCTCAAAGTTGGGATGAGTGGCAGCCTCCTGATGAAACATGGACTTTTACTCCATGGTATCTCTCTTATTGTAGTGCTATCAGTTCATCTACAAGTAGAACCGCACAATCATGTGTATATCGTAGTCATTGGAGTAGTCCTAATTGGACTGGTGGATTCACTGAATCTGCTTCCATGGGAATGGTTATATGCAAAAAATGCCCAGAAGGCTATCGTGTGGGAGAGGGGTATAACAAATACACTCTCTGTGTTCGTGATGAGTCCCAGATACCACCTTCCAATCATGGCAATAGCTGTGAAATAAGTACTGGAAACCCGATTAATATCGCCACTGGCAATAAGTTTTTTGCTGTAACAGACTATAGCGATAAAGATTTTACTGTATCGCGTTACTATAACTCGAAGACCGGAAAATGGTCGTTTAATTATCTTCAAGCGATTTCCCTAACCGGCGCCTTAGGGCAAAGTTTACAAACCGATATTAATGGGAATAGCTTTTACCCTCATACCATCACGGCTCGCCGTGCAGACAGTAAACAGCTTGTGTTTACCTACGATGGCACAAGCGATGTTGTTAATTATCAATCGCCAAGTCAACGAAAAGAAATATTACGCCTTAGTAATCCAGCTTTTATTACAACCATGGTTGAGAATCAAAGGGATATTTATTTAAGGGGAGATGACGGTTTAATTATTATTGAAAATAATGAAGCCGTTGTCGCTGATATTGATAATACTCATGAGTTAACTGTAGGTAATGCCGTAGAAACGTATAACGTGAGAGGGCAGCTAACAAAAATTCAGGTATTAAATAAAGACGATACCAACCTTGTATATGTAAACAACACCATAGCAGTGCAAAAAAACTCGCAAACTCTTTTATTCACCTTAGATGAGAATAATCGTGTCTCGGAAATTCAGCTTTCAGATAACTCAAGAATTCAATATCACTATATAGATGATCAGAATGCTTTAGAAAGAGTGGTTCGTATTTATCCAGACGATTCTGAGGTAGTACTTAACCGCTATTTATACGAAGATACTCGCTTCCCTACCTACATTACCGGTATCGAAGATGCCAATAGCAATCGCATTTCTACCGTTATTTACGACGACCAAGGCCGAGCCATCAGCTCCGAAAAAGGCCCCTTAAATTCCGGTATCGAACGCTCACAAATTGATTACCATGCCGATGGTTCACGCACCGTCACCAATGCCCTAGGCAAACAAACCACCTACCACTTCACCCAGTTTAACGGTGAATACAAAATGACAAGTGTGGAAGGCCACCCGTCCGAAAACTGCGCCGGTGCCAACAAAGCCTACACCTATGACGCCAATGGATTCTTAGAAAGCAAAACCGATTGGAAAGGCAACACCACCACCTATATCCACAACGATCGCGGACAAGAAACCTCACGTACCGAAGCGGCAGGCACACCCGAAGCGCGCACCATTACCACCGAATGGCACCCAGACTTTAATTTACCCACTCGCATTATCGAATCCGAACGTGACATCGTGATGAGCTATGACGACAAGGGTCGTCTGCAATCTCGTCAGGTTTTACCGCGTTAATCATCAAGGAGTGATAACAATGAAAATGATACCCCCCACAAGAACGACGCCACGATCACGTGATAGCCGTCTGAGTATGATCCAACAGGAAGACACAATGGCCCCCGTCATTCCCCTATTGAAAAAAACAGCCTTCACCAAAGCCAGTTTACTCAGTGCCCTGATCGGTACTGCTGTGTTTTCCGGCGCTGCCACGGCTCAACAAACCACGTCCTACACCTACCATGCCAATGGACAAATCGAAACCATGGATGGTCCGCGTACCGATGTGGCCGATATCACCACCTATACCTACGAAAACGGTAACCGCAGCACCATCACCAATGCCGCAGGCCATGTGATTCAATTGCGCGATTACAACGACCGTGGTCAGCCCGGTTTAATCATCGATGCCAATAATGTGGAAACCCGGCTCACCTACCACGTGCGTGGTTGGCTGGAAACCATCACGCTTGTTGATCCTGCGGGCCTACAAGACCAAGTGACGCGTTACACCTATGACAACATCGGCCAAATTGATACCGTGACCCTCCCCAATGGTATGACCCTGGACTACGATTACGATGGCTCTCGCCGCTTACGTGAAATCAGTAACAGTTTAGGTGAGCGCATTACCTACGACGTGGACAATGCCGGTAACCGTACCCAGGAAACCATCACCGACAATGGTGGCAACATTCGCTACACCCTGAGTCGCCACCACGACGAACTCAGTCGCGTGATGGACATCATCGGCGCTGAGAGCCAAACCACCCATATCGATTACGATGTGAATAACAACCCCGAAACAGTCACCGACCCGCGTACCAGCGTGACTCGCCAAGTCTACGACCCCCTAGACCGGCTCAAAGAAATTCATGACCCAGAGGGTGGCGCCACCGTTTTTGAATACGATGACCACGACCGTTTAAAGCGCGTGACCGATGCCAACAACAATGCCACCGTTTACGACTACGATGCCTTTGGCAATCTCAGAAGCCTCGATAGTCCCGATACCGGCATCACGACCTTTGAATACGACGAAGCCAACAACCGTACGCGCATGGTCGATAGCCGAGGTGTGGTGACTAACTATACCTACGATGCACTTAATCGTTTAAGAACGGTGGAATACCCCGAGGCCCCAGAAGAAAATATCACCTACACGTATGACCAAACGGATAACAACAATTTTGGCATTGGTCGCTTAACGCAAATCGTTGACCAAAGTGGTACCACCGACTATCGCTATGATTACCGCGGCAACCTCATTCGCGTCAACGTGACCTTGGATACTCAGCTTTACAGCACAGAGTATACCTACGGCCCGGGCAACAACCTCACCCAAATCACCTACCCCAGCGGACTACAGGTATTTTACAATTATGATAGCTTGGGCCGTGTTGATGGCATTCAATCCCAATTACCTGGCCAAGCCATACAAACGGTGATCGAGAACGTCACCTACCTACCCTTTGGCCCCATTGACCAATACACCTATGGCAATGGCGTGACCTACACCCTCGACTATAACCAGGACTACCGCCTCAATAACCTCATCGCCACTGGCGATAACCCGCTGTTGGATCTCGGTTACGACTATGACCCTAACGGCAATATCAGAGAGGTTGTCGACAACATCCAGATCAGCGGTAACGACTACGGATATGACCTGCTCAATCGCCTAACGGATGCGAGCGGTGAATACGGGGTGCTGGATTATCTTTATGATCCCGTTGGTAATCGCTTGGAGCGTAACAATGCCACGAGTGGTACCCAAGAGGCCTATCACTACATTTTGGGCAGTAACCAGTTGGCAGATATTGATCACTCAAGCCAAGGCAATACGGAAAACCAGGTCTATACGCTCGACGACAATGGCAACACCCTCCAAAGCACGCGGGGGAGTGACGCCATTACCTACCACTATAATCATGCCAATCGCCTCAGCCGGGTGACTCGCGGTAGCCTGACGGCTCACTACACCTACAATGCACTGGGGCAGCGAGTGAAAAAGGTAATCGACGATGGAGAAAACATCACCACGCTGTACTACCACTACAACCCATCGGGACAGCAAATTGGCATCAGCCAAGGTGACACCCCGCTATCCGATACCCTCTTTTTGGGACAGTTGCCGGTTGCCATCTTACAAGAACCGCTGGCTGGTAATACCCCATCACCACAACCCCAGCGAATTGAGGCCGAAATTGCTGCGGTGAGTGGCAACCACAGTGTGAGCAGCACCAATGCGGGTTACAGTGGCGATGGCTATATGGACTACTCCGGCGAAGGTTATATCGAATGGACCGTGGAGATTGCGGCAACGGGTAATTACGAACTGCAATTTGGCTATGCCCTCAGTAGTGGCACCCGCTCATTGGTCTTGGTCGTAGACGGTAACGACATCACCACCTTACCCTTTGGTCGCACGGGCAGTTGGTCCACCTGGATCGAAGAGCGCTACAGCCTCAACCTGACAGAGGGGGCACACACCATCCGCCTGCGCACCATAGGGTCCAGTGGCCCCAATGTGGACTACGTCGATATCGTTCCGCAATCGGTGACGCCAGCACCCAATACCGCCCCCGTGGCCACTATCGCCAGCCCGGCTTCCGGCACCAGCATCGAAGCCGGTACCGCCATCACCTTTTTTGGTACGGCTAGCGATAGCGAAGACGGTGATCTTTCTACGGACTTACAGTGGTCGTCATCATTGGATGGCGCGCTGGGAAGCGGCAGCCTGGTCAGTACCACCCTCAGTGACGGTATTCACACCATTACCGCCAGTGTGCAAGACAGTGGCGGCCTAAGCGCCAGTAACACCATTACCGTGAACGTGACGGCTGCGCCGCCGGCCATTGACCCTCAGCGGCTCGAAGGCGAAGCGGCCAGTGTGAGTGGCAACCACAGTGTGAGCAGCACATATAGCGGCTACAGTGGCAGTGGCTATATGGACTACTCCGGTGAAGGTTATATCGAATGGAGCGTGGAGATTACGGCAACGGGCGACTACGAACTGCAATTTGGCTATGCCCTTAATAGCGGCACCCGCTCATTGGTCTTGGTCGTGGACGGTAGCGACATCGCCACCTTACCCTTTGGTCGCACGGGCAGTTGGTCCACCTGGATAGAAGAGCGCTACAGCCTCAACCTGACAGAGGGGACGCACACCATCCGTTTACGAACCATAGGGTCCAGTGGCCCCAATGTGGACTACGTCGATATCAATTACCTGGGCGCGGAATAAGGAGAGCATCATGAAGACATTATTTACAAGCAGCGCCAAAGTCATTACGCTGGTGACCTTATTACTGACGGCTTCAATGAGTTGGGCTCAACGGGAATTACTGTTTGTGGTGCCAGACCATCTGGGCACCCCACAAGTGATCACCGATAGTAACCAAAACGTCGTTTGGGAAAACCGCAACCCCCAACCGTTTGGTGCAGGGACTCCCAATCAAGACCCGGATGGTGATGGTAGGCAAGTCGTGTTTGATTTGCGGTTTCCGGGACAGTACTTCGATGAAGAATCTAACCTGCATTACAACTGGTTTAGGTACTACGACCCTAACACCGGTAGGTACTTAAGATCCGATCCAATAGGCTTACGTGGTGGCATCAATGCCTATGCCTATGTGGGTGGAAATCCGTTAACGTACTATGATCCAAATGGTCAATATGCACTACCAGCTGCGGTTGCAGCTTGTGCCGCCAGCCCCGCCTGTGTTGCAGCTGTAGCGGCTACGCTATATGCGGTCGGAAATTCTCTATACAACATCTATGATGTCTTATCGGCAAATGGCGGCGATGATGACAATGTAATTCCATTCCCTCCTCCCTCAGAGCCTTTTCCTGATGCGGAAGGAATAGAAGAAATTGGTGATGATGAATTGGGAGATGATATCGGTGATATCCCAAGAATCCCTTGTTATCTTTTAACCCACTTTTATGTTGGGGAAATTAAGTATTGCTCTTACATGTGTGGGTCTGCCGTCAGGAATTTACCTGCTATATCCCCTGAGTGTGGCGAAGATAACGATGATTGCCCAGAGATAATTTATTAATTTATTATGCGGAAGTTGGATAAGATGAACGCTGCAAATGTATTCCAATATCAAAAAATACGTGATCTAAATAATCAAAGAGAATGCTGTTTATATTTTGAAAAAGCTGGTGAGAATGGAGCAAATTTTCATTCTATTGTACTTGAAGGCGATCCAAATATTGATGGTAAGTATTCAGCCAAGATAATTAAAAACGATTTAAAATCTGAGAACGATGCAAAATCTATAACAGCAATTCATTCATTTGATTTTGATAACCGCACTGTGATATGTCAAATGATGACAATGGAAAAAGTTGTCGATAATAAATCGAAAGCATCGTATTTTTGGGTGGAGTGGGATGTAGAAAATAATAAAGAGATAAATTTTATTATGAAATGCAAAACCCCTTATGAGAGTCCTAATTGTTGAGTAAAAGGTACCGCCCAGTAATGGTAAAAGGTGACGGAGGGATTTAAAATCGATCAATCCCTCTTTTTTTTAGCCGCTGTGTTCCGTCGTAATCACCAAACACTGCTCCATTACTTTCACGACAACAGGCGAGTCAATAGCAAACCCCGCCGCCTGCAACCACTTCCCCTTCAACTGAATCTCCCCAATCAGCTCTCGACCAAACGCCC
>JBNKUQ010000097.1:0-10647 GCA_050298695.1 Cellvibrionaceae bacterium | reverse complement strand
GTTATGTCACATTATATCGCTTCAATTCAAATCAACTCTCATATAGGGACAGCCATGAATCATCATCAAGAGCTTATCAATAACACTCCTGAAAAAAATAAGCGTCAGTTTTTCAACGAGTATGAACGCGACGAAGAGCGTAAGCGTATTGCTTATCACTATGACGATGCCTGTGAATTTATCAATACGGTGACGGGAGGTCAGTGGAATATTTACTCCGGTTGCTTTTTTGAAGACGGTGATACTCTCACGCAGGCTCAGGAACGTAAACTGGATCAATTTGCAACCATGATGGGTTTACAGCCGGGTATGCGCATACTAGAAATTGGCTGTGGTTTAGGGGGTGCACTGACGTATTTATGTCAACGATATGGGGTAACCGGTGTGGGTATTTCGGTGACCCCAAGCCAGCCTGCTTATGCCAATGCTCGAGCAAAACGCCACGATGCAGATGCGACATTTTATGTGTCCCATTGGGAGGAACTGTCAGATTATGGCACCTTCGATGCAGTATATAGCGACGAGATGATTGTACATGTCTTTGATCTTGACGTGTTTCATCGAAAATGCTTCGATCTCTTAAAGCCAGGTGGTATCGCATTGCATAAAGAGTTACATTTCACTAAAGATGAATTTGTCGGTTCAAACGACGACCTTTCCTCTTTTCTTAATGGTTATTTTGGTTATACCGGAAACTATAGACTATTGGAGGAAGAAATGTTGACGGCTATACAAGAAGGTTTCTTTGTCCAGGATATTCATGTATCACCTATTCAAGATTATATTCACCAAGTGAATCAATATTGGTTGGTGAATTTGTCAAAAAATAGGGAGCAACTGATTACTTTAGCCGGTGAAAAATATTATAAAGAATTTATCAAATATCTCAGGTGCTATCTTGTTTTATTTAAAAAAGGCGTATTTAGATTACATACTACTGCTTATAAAAAGCCTGAAGCTAATATATGACTACGTCAATTTTACCCTTAGTAAAGGAAAAACAGATACGGATATTCAAAGAGCGAGCGGATGCATCACAATCAATTTTGACGCTGGGTGGAACGGGGCCTAATGGATCAATCCATGCGCTCTACCTAAAAGCACTAGGTGCGACAACGGTTCAATCCCTTGCAGAAATTAATATATTGTCAGCAAGCGCGTTTGCCTTTTTTATTTATATCGCGAATGAGCGTGGCTCACTGAACACATTACATTATATTCATTACGATAAATGGGTTCGGAAAAAACATAAAAAATCGTTTCTGACGATACTGAAACATTTTAGTCGCTTTCGATTGCCAGATAAGCCGCTGTATTCGCACGATTTAATTAAGGAGACCATTTACTATTTGTTCGAATCTGACTATGCGGAGTTAACCCTTAAGGATTTTGAACACAAGCTTCGATTTTGGGTCTATTGCTCGATTACTCAGAAAAATATCTGTATTTCGGCTGAAAATTTTCCTGATATGATGGTTTGGGAGGCCATTACTGCATCCTCATCTATTCCCTTTATTCATGGTGAATTTACGTATCGGGGGCATAGTTTTCGAGATGGGGTCTTTTCTCCTTCGTTTAAATCATTGCTTCAAACACTTAAGAGAACTAATCGTAATCACCTGTACTTAAATTACAAAAAGAACGCGAATAGAAAACAGCTTTTACTTGTCAGTAATACGGATTCGTCCACGCCGATGATCGAATTAGTCGCCGACTATGCGATGTTTATTTGTAATATTCCCAATCGTCGCGTGAATAAAACACATCAACTATTGCTAAACCAATAAACGACTTTAAAAGAGGGTAATCGGGTATTGATTCTCTCTTTTTCATGCCTTTCATATCAATGCTCACGTCTTACTATTTTTGTAGAACGTGGGCATTTTTTTTGGAGAAATCTAATCATGACTATTAAAAACTATACCTGTATTAAACCGTTTCCACACAAACACCAAAAAATCACTGTCGGCGATGAAGTTCTGTTGACGGATGTAGAAGCGCGGCCCTTAAAACATGGTGGTTTTATTACCTTTGATAGTGCCGCTGCAACACTGATTCGTTTACTTGTGAAAGGAGAAGAAGAATTATCCTCAGAAGAGAACGATGCATCATCTTCTGTAGATGACAACGACAGCGATAACATCAGCGAAACGAAACGACTCAATTCCAACAGTAACGCGCAGCCCGCTGTAGGCTACGAAAAAGGAGATTAAACTATGACAACCATTACCTTAACGCACGCGATTACCGTGAATGGGACGACTATCGAAACACTGACTCTACGCCGCCCCAAAGTTCGCGATATGCTAGCCGTTGAAAAAGCCGCGCAGTCTGATGCAGAAAAAGAAATTACCTTGTTTGCAAATTTATGTGAATTGTCACCGACAACGTTACATGAACTGGATATGGCCGATTACACCCAGCTCCAACAAGCGTATCAAACTTTTTTATCCTAAGCCCCCGCGATGCACGGCGAGCCGTCGTTGCTATTGCCAGTCATACTGGCTGGCCACTCTCTGAATTACTCCAGCTCGATGGCCATGAACTCATGGCTTGGATTGATGTACTCCCTAAATCGTAAGGTTAACCATGACCACCTTTAAAATAGCCGTACAGATTGGTGCTGCCATGACGGGGGGATTTACGTCGGCGATTCGTGGATCAACGGCTCAGTTAGGACAACTGGGTAGCCGTATTGATTCACTTAAACGCAAGCAAACGGCGATAAAAAAGGTAGAGCTAGGCGAGGCGAGTGTTGGTAAAGCGCGCGTTGCCTACAATGCGGCGGTGAGCGATGTGGTTCGCTTGCGTCGGGAAATGGCAAAGAGCCGTGAACCCAGTCAACAGTTATCGCAATCCTTTGAACGCGCCCAACAGAAAGCGGAGCGTTTATCATCCGCATTAGGGCAACAACGCGAACGCTTGCAGCGCGCCCGTCAAGCACTAAAAAAAACCGGATTATCGACCGACAACCTGGCAGAAGATAATCGTCAATTGGGCCACAGTGTTGAGCGACTGAATCGACAATATACGCGGCTTGGCAAATCCATGCGCGCGCAACAAGCATTGCAAGGACGGCGTGCTGAATTGCGAGGCCAATTATTTGATGCCGTCGCATTGGGCACCACGGTTGCCGCCCCCTTAAAAATTGCCATTGATTTTGAACAATCGGTGGCAAAGCTAGGAGCAATTACCGCCTCCAGTGAATTGTCGGAAGAAGTGAATGCCCAAAACCAAGCGATCTTAGCGAAAGAAGCGCGACGGTTAGGACAGACAACACAATTCACGGCAAGCCAAACCGTCGATGCGATGACCTTTTTAGGGATGGCCGGTTTTAATCCTGATGAAATCAAAGGCGCGACGGCAGGGGTCTTAAACCTCGCCAAAGCGGCAGGTACGGATCTGGCAGAAACGGCGGATATAGCGTCCAATATTCTCAGTGGTTTTGGATTAGACGCGACACAGGATATGGAGCGTGTCGGGGATGTATTGACGGCCACCTTTACTACCTCCAATACCACGCTAAGTTCACTCGGCGAAACCATGAAGCTTGTGGCATCGATTGCGAGTAGTGCGGGTGGCAGCATTGAGCAAGTGGCTGCCATGGTCGGTTTATTAGGTGATGTGGGTATTCAGGGTTCTCGCGCCGGTACGGCTTTGCGAGCCACCTTCTTGCGCTTATCCGCACCCACGGGCGGGGCCAAATCAGCATTGGAATCGCTGGGCATTGAAGTGGCGGACATGGATGGCAATTTGCGCCCGGTACCCGACTTACTCAAAGACATCTCTGTGGCCACTAAGGATTTGGGTTCGGTTCAGCGCACCAGTTTAATCAAAACGATTTTCGGTGAAGAAGCCGCTTCGGGTGTTAGTGAGTTATTAAAACAAGCGGGACTCAGTGAGCTGGATGCCGCGATTGCGAAAGCTGCTAACGGTGGACAAGGGGCTGCAGCCTTACAAACCACTTTTGCACAATTGGAAGCGCCGTTGGGCGCGGCATCAACACAGTTGGCCTCGCTGGGTGTTCAAGTCCATGGCATCAACGGCAAACTGCGTCCGGTGCCAGAAATCATCAAGGCATTATCAAGCGCAACCGTATCATTGAATGAGGGGGAGCGAAATAATTGGCTAAAAGACCTATTCGATCCAGAGCAGGCGGCTACCTTGACGCGTTTACTGGATCAAGCAGGGACCAACACACTCGATGCGGAGTTAGCCAAATTACAAAAAGCAAATGGCACGACGGAAAACATCGCCAAAAAAATGGGTGCGACGACACTCGGTTCATTGCAACGCTTAGGCAGTGCATTGGAAAGTGTGGCGATCAGTGTGGGCAGTTTATTATTACCTACGATTACCACGCTAGCAGAGAGCTTTGCGACCTTTGCGAGTGGTATTGCTAGTTTAGCGGATCAATTTCCATTATTAACGACGGTGGTTGTAGGCGCAACGGTGGGGTTAATTGGCTTACGCATTGTGACGATTGCCAGCACCTTTACCTATACCTTTATGAAAGGTGCGGTTTTATCTTTGCGTACCGCGTATTTAACCTTGACGTCTGGCATGGTATTACAAAAAGTGGCGCTGGTATCACTCAACGTGATTGGCCGAGCATCCGCCGTCGTCATGGGAATAATAACAGCGGCGCAATGGGCTTGGAATGTAGCGATGACAGCGAATCCGATTGGTTTAATTATTGTGGGGATCGCTGCATTAATTGGTGGTGCTGTTTTATTGGTAAAAAATTGGGATAAGGTTAAAACCTTTTTTGCCTCGTTGTGGAAAAGTATCAAGACCTTAACAGGCAATGCGGTTAATTGGTTACTCGATAATATTGAATTATTGCTGGGGCCATTTGGTTTATTGATTAAGGCCGGTAAGTTTATTGTTGGTACGATTGGGAAAGCCTTTGGCGGAAATAAAACTAATCAAAACGAAACCGATAATAACGATAGTACGCTCTCGACTAGTAAGCGGGCAGAAGTCGGTCGAGTAGTGAATCAAAGTACGGCGGCACCCAGTGATCTCGCGACCTTATCGCGAGCAGAGACAGCAACGATCAATAAAAATACGGTAAAATCCACGGTCATTGATGCACCGATTACGATCAATGCAACACCTGGGATGGATGAACGCGCGGTGGCACAACAGGTACGGTGGGAATTAGAGCAGCGACAAACGCAAGCGAATGCTGAGCGGCGATCACAATTGTTTGATGAGGTATCAAGTTAGATGAAAACATGTGTCTATCTTATTTCATGTAGAGACGGTTCTGGGCGCTCCTACATTAAAATAGGAAAAACTATCAACCTATATCAGCGTATTGCCAATATTCGGACAGGTTGTCCTCATAAAATAAATGATGTTTTTATTGTCAATTCGCACTACGAAGAAGAGGTCTTAGGTCTAGAGAGATTGTTACACCGTTTTCTAAAGCCCATCAACCTTCGAGGTGATTGGTATCAAGGTAATTCAATATTTTACCAATGTTTGGAGCAGATATTATTTAAAATTAACATCGGCGGTTTTACATTCGAAGAGATAGATGCGTTACCTGATTGTTCTGCAGGCCCTGAATTGGAAATTATGCTGCACAAACATAATTTTGAGTTTAGACGGGTTTGTTTCCCGATAAGGCGTGGCCTTAATTTGAATCTTTCATCCCACAACATTCATTTTAGCAAGATGATAGATATCTTGGCCTCTTAATTCACAATATCGCTTTATGTTCAATAAAGCGTACTGAGCGTTAATAATATGCCTGACATTTTAATGGCCCTCGGTTCCTTCCGCTTTGCCATGGAAACCGCAGCCTATCAAACCCTAACCCGCAAAAACGATTATCGCTGGCCTTTACAAGCACGACTAGCCGATAGGCCTACACGGCAGTTCGTGGGAATAGGGGAGGAGACGATTGAACTCCCTGGTATTGTTTATCCCAATTTAGCCGGTGGACTAGGACAAATCGAACAGTTACGAGAAATGTCTGCTCGAGGTGAACCGATGATATTAGCGGATGGCTTAGGTTTTGTGTGGGGACGCTATGTGGTTCTATCGTTACAAGAAGAGCGTTCGTTTTTACTGCCAGATGGTCGACCGCGTAAACAAACCTTTACCTTACAGTTAAGTCATTATGGAGAGGACGAATGATTCGTTATGTCACAAAAGAAGGGGACATGCTGGATCACATTTGTTTTCAATATTACGGTGAAAGCCGCGACTATACCGAAGCGGTGCGGGATGTTAACCCAGCACTTGCTAACTACGGTCCCGTGCTTCCTTTTGGTCTCACCATTACATTACCCGACTTATCGTCATTAGCCACCCAACAAAATACGATTCGTTTATGGAATTAAGCTATGACGCCCGATTTTTTAGTGGTGGCCAACACCGAGGATATCACGGCAACGCTTCGTCGACGTTTAATTAGCTTACGGGTAACGGATGAGGCGGGCACCAAATCCGATACAGCTGAAATCGTCTTAGATGATCGGGATAGCCGGATACAGTGGCCTGAGCATGGTGCGCTTTTGGCGTTGTCTTTGGGCTACCGAGAAAGTGGTTTAAGTCACTTAGGTTCGTTTATTGTCGATGAGGTTGCGCACAGTGGACCACCCAATATCCTGACAATACGTGCTAAAGCGGCCGACATGATTGCTAGCTTAAAAGCCCCTAAGACACGTCAATGGGAACAACAATCGTTAGGGCAAATGGTCGATAGTATCGCTGGTGAGCATGGTTTACAGCCTCGTGTTTCTCAACAATTGGATCAAGTGATCATTCCCCATGTCGATCAAACGGAAGAATCCGATCTCCATTTTTTAACGCGTTTAGCACGACAATACGATGCGGTATCAAAACCTGCCAGTGGCTTTTTATTATTTGTGGTAAAGGGGGAAGCTAAAGCGGCCTCGGGACAATCGTTAACCTCCGTGAGTATCGAGCCATCTCAAATTTTACAGCATCGAATGACGCAAGCAGATCGAGGCAAGTACGGTGCTGTGAGAAGTTTTTGGCACGATGTGACGTCAGCCGATCGTGTGGCGGTATTAACGGGAAGCGGTGAACCCATTTATACGATTCGTCAAACCTACCCTGATGCTACACAAGCCGCTGATGCGGGGTTAGCAAAACTAAAGTCCTTACAGCGAGGTGAGGCAAGCTTATCGTTAACACTCATTGGCAATACGGCTGTACAAGCGGAAGCGGAATTAACGGTGTCGGGTTTACGTGATCAAGTCAACGGTTTATGGCTGATCAAACGTGTTGAGCATCAGTTAGATGCCAACCAAGGATTGACTACTCGTCTCGATGCGGACATTCCCGCCACTTAATTTTTTTTCATTCTTAATAACATTTTCAATCTATTCACTGCGTTTGCGGAGGACCCCTTATGGCCGACGAATTACCGGCAATGACCACCTTTACTCATGATGAGTTAGAGCGACTATTACAACGTGCCGCTGAAAAAGGGGCACAAAAAGCCTTAGCGGATGTGGGGCTTGATGGCGAGTATGCAGAAAATGATATTCGAGATCTGCGAACGTTACTACGTTCCATCAACCTTGCTAAGAAAACGGCATGGCAAACCTTTATTCGAGTGATTACCGCAGGATTATTGGCTGCACTGATGGCAGGTATTGTTATTAAATTAAAATTATTTGGAGGGCCATGATATGACCACATTGATTGTTATGTGGAGTAAGTAGTTATGTAGACAAGAGCAATACAGTATAAAAATAAATGCACTTAAATCAATTGGTTATCATGACCCTATAACCTTGACCTCTTTGCATAATTAGTCTTCTTTGAAAAAGCATTATTCTAACTATAGGAGACTAAAATGCAGAACAATACTGATTTAAACAAACCTATACTTGGTGGTTACGATCCAGGAAATCTTGAAATTTACCTTATTGATTTTTTTGAAAACCTTAAAGAAAACGGTTTTTCTTACCGATCCATAAGAGCATATACAAGGTCGGTTTCACATTTTTGTAGATGGTTGCAGAAAAATAACATTGAACTGATAGATATTAACGCTAAAACTATCAAAATATTTTCAAAGCATAAATGTCACTGTAAAAGTGAACTCCAAAGAAAAACTGGATTTAACCAAAAATATGTCAGAAGAGTTGAATATTTCGTTAATTTTTTATGCCATAAAAACGTTATTTCTTATTATCCTTTAGAAGAGAAGTCAATATTACCTAAATTAGTTGAGAATTATATTAGTTATTCGACAGAAATGGGGCTTACGAAGAGTACGATTGACCATTATAAAGTAGCTATTTTAGAAATACTCTCGATCATTGGTATAAACCCAAAACTATACAATAAGAATAACATTCATGAAGTTATTTGCTCTCTATCTAAAACGAATACTATTAGCTTCGGGCATAGCAGAGCAAAAGCACTCAGGTCGTACTTACGTTTTTTGAGCATTAAGGGGCTAGTTGACCCTTATTTAATATATGCCGTTCCTCGACATGCTCAGTGGTCAAATTCATCTATACCTAAATTTCTTAGTCAATCAGACACTGAAAAGATTATTCAATCAATGAGTCTCGATATACCTATCAAAATACGTAATCTAGCGATTATTTTGTTGATGGTTCGTTTAGGGCTTCGAGCGGGTGATGTTGCTAACCTACAGTTAGACCATATTAACTGGCCTAATGGCACTTTACTTGTTAATGGAAAAAATAAAATTGATTATTTACTACCTCTACCTCAAGAGGTTGGAGATGCTATTTTACATTACTTGGATTCAGTGAGGCCGACTGTGCCAAATAAAGCAATATTCATTTGCTTAAATGCCCCATATAGATCTCTGACACCGGTGGCTGTAACTTCTATTGCGAGGAGAGAAATTATTGCATCCGGCATTAAAAATCCACCTTCTCTTGGCGCTCATGTTTTTAGGCATACAGCCGCAACCGACTTGCTTCGATCAGGAGTAACTTTACAGGCAGTGTCTTCTATATTACGGCACCGTCACTTAAATATGACGGGGCATTACGCTAAAGTTGATATGCCTAGCTTAATGTCAATTACCCAAGCTTGGCCGGAGTATTCATTATGCTAAAAGATATAATAGAAGACTATATCGCATCAAAAAAGGCTCTCGGCTATAAGTTTAATACTCCAACTTATTTGCTTAGACTTTTTGCAGACTATGCAGATCAACAGAATGAACAATATATTCGTATCAATACAGTCATTGACTGGGCTTCACAAGCGCCGTCACCTTATCAGCGAAAAGATCGATTGATGGCAGTGAGAAGGTTAGCCTATGCTGTCAAGTCTGAAAATTGCAACCATGAAGTGCCCCCCTCTGATGTCTTTGGTCGATTAGAACCCAGAAGAAAGATAAGGCATATTTACAGCTTAGAAGAAGTAAAAGCGCTGGTGAGTGCTGTACATCGCATCAAAACAAAAGATCCGTTTAGGCTTAGAATGTTTGCTACATTATTTACATTAATGTATGCAACAGGGATTCGGTTTTGCGAGGCTGTAGCGCTGGATATTGAGGATCTTACAGACAATGGGCTAATGATTAAAGCCACTAAATTCCGAAAGGATCGTATCGTTTCATTGCATGAAACCACTCAGTCAGCCTTATGGGAATACTTAGCTCATAGGAAAGCTTATCATACCAATCAATCCATTTTTTTTATTTCGCCTAGAGGATTAAGGCTACCACAATCTACTACTTATTTGTACTTCTCAAAAGCAATAGGGCTATCAGGTATTTGGGCAAAAAAAGGTAATAAGCCCAAGCCAAGAGTCCACGACTTTCGTCATACATTCATTGTTAATTCTATAGCGAATTGCCAGGGAAGCTATGATGATATTCACCGGCATATGGCTATCCTATCGACGTATGTTGGCCACAGCCAGGTCTCAAATACCTACTGGTATATGCATGCAACGTCCTCGTTACTTCAGAATATCGCTTCCGCAAAAGAACGTTATGAAGAGGAGTTAAATCATGAATAATTTACCTCAATATCTCAGTCAATTTCTTAACGATTACTTGCCTCAACAAAAGAAATCGAGCATTCATACATCTGAGTCATATGCTTATACTTTTCAGATGTTAATTCGCTATGCTGCTCAACGGCATTCACTGGCACCTTCCCAATTGACTATTTGTCATTTAAACATTACTTTGATTGTTGATTATTTAAATTACCTTGAAAGAGAGAGGCACAATTCTGCTAGAACACGAAATGCAAGATGCTCAGCAATCAAGTCATTTTTTAAGTTTTTAGAATATAGAGATTGTAGGTATATAGAGCAATCTCGCCAGATTCAGAACATTCCTAAAAAACGAATAACTGAGCGCCTGGTGCAACATTTAACAACTAAAGAAATGAGAGCAATACTCAATTCACCTGACTCATCTACGATTATGGGGATACGAGATAGAGCTATGTTATCGCTGTGTTATTCAGCGGGGCTAAGGGTCTCTGAATTAATTAATATACAAATAGAACAGCTTAATCTATCTTGTCCGGCAACAATAAGTATCATTGGCAAAGGCAGAAAGGAAAGAATTCTTCCAATACAAAAAGATACCTTAAAAGCTATTAAAGCATGGATAAAAGTAAGGCCACATCATGGAACCACAACAGAACTATT
>JBNKUQ010000096.1:0-11204 GCA_050298695.1 Cellvibrionaceae bacterium | reverse complement strand
AGGGTGAGCATGTTGATAAAGCTGAGCAGGTGGTTTTAGATAGAGAGGTTCAAGGATTTAACTCAAAAAATATTGTTGCAGACAAAGTTAGAGCTGCATCAGGACCAATTGAGCCTGTAATGATCAGATTGGATGATGGAACTGTCATCGCAGCACGACAGGGAAATTCACTTACTTTCGTGGACGATTTAGATCTTTTTAGGACCAATAGCGCAGTAGGTAACACTGGAAATAGACTAGATATAGTTACACACGGTAGTCCTGGGTCAGTTGTTGTTGGTGGTGAAAGTGTAAGTGGTACCCAGTTGGGTGATGCTCTTATTAGAAGCGGTCAGCTTGATGAATTTAGCAAAATTAAGTTATTCAGTTGTTCTACAGGTTGCGAGCTTGAAAATTTAGCCAACTTTGCACAGTCGCTAGCCAATAAAACACGCTTACCAGTTAGCGCCCCAAATAGAGATTTAATCACCGTTCCAAATGGTAAAATTTACATTGCGGATGATTTAAAATTTGATGTTGAACTAAATCAGTGGGTACCAGTTAATGAAGGCCAATTCATTGATTTTTTCCCGAAATAAGAGAGAGGTTTGACTAATGGATACTGCGGAAGTCCTTAATTATATAAACAAAGCCAATAAGTTTATAATTTCTAGCGGTCCACCGAAATTTATTGGTGACGCTCAATGGGTTGATATAAGTAGTATTGGGGCTCTGACGACAAAAATTATTTTGAGTGAGGAGGAGAAAGATAAACTAAGATCGCTTCACCCCTTAGACTTACCATTAACCACTCAGAGATTCAAATGTCCAATTGAGAATAAAGAAATCTCATTAGGTCTTTATTACTATGATTTAGATGGTTGGATTTTAAACTCAACAGCAATTCATTTCATTGTAAATCATGACATAGAATTGCCTGTAGGCTTAGTTGAGAAAATTAAGGAGTTAAACTTGACAGAATAGAGACAATAAGGGGACACCGGGGACCTTTAATCTTAAAACAGACGAAATCGATGTAAACCAATTACAATCCACCGTTGTGATTGATGATATAAGCGTGGTACAACATACGCATACTGGTAAGGGTGAGCATGTTGATAAAGCTGAGCAGGTGGTTTTAGATAGAGAGGTTCAAGGATTTAACTCAAAAAATATTGTTCCAAACAAATTTGGCGAGATATACGCCAAAGCTCCAGCCGCTAAGTTAGAAATTGATTCAATGGCTGATGACATCGCTGAGATGTTCGGCGGCCAAGTTGCTAAAGCCCCCGTTAAGTCCAAAGAACGAGCCATTCAAAAAATTATGAATGACTATGATGGTGACGCAACGAAGATCAAAGATTTGGCAAGGAATACCATCATAGTCTCAGCAGAAAAAATGGATGCTGCCGTAGCTGAATTGGCTAAACGGGGTGCTAATGTGAAAGTAATAGATGGAGCAACGAACCCTTTAGGCTATAGTGGTGTCAACTCTACGATTAAAACCCAAGCTGGAATAGTTGGTGAGGTGCAAGTAAATACACCTGCTATGATCTACGCGAAAGAGTCAGAGCCAATGGCAAGGGCTTTGCTCGGTGATAACCTTTATGACTCAATAGCTGCCAAATCTGGAATTCCTGGTGGCCAGGGCCATAAGTTCTATGAGGAATGGCGAGTACTGGAACCCGGAAGTACACAGGCTCAATCTATATCAGAAAAAAGCCACGCTTACTATGAAGCTATTAGGAGGGCCAATGGCTATTAATAAAGGTGAACTCTTCACCCAACAAGATGTATATGTCGATTATCCATTTGAAGAAGTTATGTTTAGACATATGAAGAAAGATGGAGCTATTTATCGAAAATTTTATGGAGAGCAAGAGTCTTCAGAGGTAATAAGTCACGATAATAGGCTGTTTAATGACGCACTATTGTCTGGGGATGAAATAACACAGGAAGAATATGAGTTAGGCAAGAACGGATGAGCGATCTTGATCAGGCAATTTCAATAGCAACGAGAGCGCATGCTGGCCAGCTTGATAAAGCTGGTCAGCCGTATATTTTGCATCCGCTAAGGTTAATGCTTAAATTCCAGGCGAAAGATGAAATGATCGTAGCAGTTTTGCATGATGTGGTTGAAGACAGCTCGTTTACTCTTGAGTCTTTAAAAGAGTATGGGTTTTCAGAAACGATCATTAGCGCGATAGCGAGTCTGACCAAACGTGAAGGCGAAAGTTATGAGAATTTTATCTTGCGTGCATCAAGTAATGATTTGGCGAGAAAAGTTAAGGTTGCAGATATTCAGGATAACTTAGATCTGACCAGATTAGATAAGATAACTGACAGAGATTTAGCGAGAGTTAAAAAGTATCATCAGGCTTTAAGGTGGCTAAGGCAAAACGCCTAAGAATGTTCAAAAAAATCTATGGCACGACATGAAGATAGCCTGTAGTTGTTGTTTCAAACAAAACATGTAAAAGGGACGCATTTAATTGATCTAAAAACTCAAAGGAAATGAGTTATACCAAGGAAAACAAGGGTATTGATTCCACATTGCTAGCATCATATCGTACAGCGAGGCCATAATCGTAAAGTGGCGTTTATTTGCTGATGTCATCACTGGCTTTTTAAGCGTCATGCTCATGACTGCCGCTGGCGGCTTGCCCTCAAGACAAAGTGGCACAACGACTAAAAATAATACCCACAGCCACGAAGGCACAGGTACCCATACTGATCGAGAGCTACACACACAGCAAAGCACTAACACAAGCAACAGAGAGCATAACCACAATACAAACAACGATAAAAATAACGCGCGAGACGATAACTCACTTGATGAACCCACACTCCAAAATACCGATAAGAAAAATGATAGCGAACTAGAATTTGCGACCTTTAATCTTAAAACAGACGAAATCGATGTCAACCAATTACAATCCACCGTTGTGATTGAAGACATAAGCGTGGTACAACATACACATACTGGTAAGGGTGAACATGTTGATAAAGCTGAGCAGGTGGTTCCTGGGAGGAAGGTTGAGGGATTTGGAAAGGTTCCAAGACGATATTATGGCCCGCTTGAAATAGATGATACAACGCTATTGGGTAAAGGGCAGTTTAAAGAAGCCCATGTTATTGATGAAGATACTGTGTTTTTAACACCGAGAGAAACTGTGAACCATAATAGACCTCACTCAATGGATGAATTAAGAGAAGAAGTTTCGGTCTTAAATTATCTAGAGAAAGAGCATAACTTACCTGTATTAAAAACCTATGGTGAGGGCCTTTCTACTAGAGCATCTACTGGTGAAGTGGTTGAAGGTATTATTGCAGAACGTAAACTTTTTAATGGTAAGGATGTTCTTGGTATTAGAAGAGGAAATAATGCGCAGGGGTTGACGATGGAGGATGTCAACAATTCGATAACCCCTGAGACCTTAGAAGAATTGAAAAAAATGGACAAAATTATAGAAAGGGATCAAGTTGTGATTAAAGATTTACAAATTATGTATGGAAAGGATGGCACGCCGGTCATTGCCGATCCTATGGATGCTTATGCAGGAAAATACGCTGATCCAGATGACGTCGATCGAACAAGAAAGACTCTCAAGCAAAACATTGAAATGGTCGAAAACATTCTAACAAGTAAATAACTAACAAATTAATATACGGTTCTTAATATGGCTGCTCTAACAGATGTAATACGCCCAATAGTTACAGAGGATTTATCAATTGTAAATTCTTTAAAAAAATCACCAATAAAGAATATTTTTAGAGTTTACTCAAAATATGATATGGATAGATTGGAAGAAAAAAAAATTGAAAAAAAACTCGCATTTAGTTACTTTTCTGGCCCTATAATATTCCATTTTGAGGATGGCAATTCGGTAGGATTTGATGATGAAGAATTAAGAGATTCTATTGTGTGCTGGCACGAAAAATATAACGGCATAGAGTGTGAAGAGTACTTTTTTTATCGTGATGGATGCAGTTATCTTAACTATGATGATCCAACTTATTCTATTCCCAGCTTATTTTCTGATATAGTTGGACAAAAAATTTCAAGCATTACCGCTATTGATTTCCCTTTAAAACCTAACTCACGTATTATTGGGGATGTTCGTCAAGATGTGGTAATATTGAAAACGCCCAAAGCAAGCATAGCACTAGCTTATTCTCGGTCAGTTTTTCCAACCCACTTCTCTATTGAACAAGAGCACGAAATTCCGCAAAGCGCATTGGATTTTGGAAACATAACCATATTATAACAACTGGATAAAAAGGAGACTGATTTATTACATCGATATGGTCGATGGCATCCTAAAGAAAAAATCGGGCTTATAGAAAGAGTGAAAAAACCAATGTCTGAATATTATTATGAAGATGAAAACCTACCCTCATTGACTGCCTCACCTGAAATGGTTAGGGCTTTAAAAAACTCTAAGATAACTACTATTTCAAGAGTTTATAGTCAACGTCGAATCGAAATGGAAAAAAAAGAAAATCCTAATATTCTGAATAAAAATTTATTTAATACTTTATCAACACCTATTCGCTTACATTTAGATAATGGTGACATTATCGCACTTACAATGGACCCAGTAAGCCATTCAGTAGTAGCCTGGTTTGACTTGAAATCAGGCGTGGAGGTATTACCAGTTATTACGATAAAGATTTTTCAAACTATTTATATCATGATGATAACGTCTATGGCGATAAAGATAGGTGGTCTTATATTCTTAATCAAAAAATAAAAAAAATCACTGTTCTTTACGTTGATAAAGGAAGAAAACACCACATCGACAACTCATTTCAAAGCGTTGTTATTTTAGAAAGCGATCAAGATGATTTAGTTATCTCTGATTGTTTTTTTGGATTACCAGGATACGGCAAAAGTGTTTTCACTCTTGGACGCAAAAAAGACATACCACAAGAAATTTGGAATAAGGCCGAGATAATAGAGCTCTGACTATTTAATAGGGAAAGAGTCAAAAATAAAAAGAGATCAAATTGTGATTAAAGATTTACAAATCATGTACAGCAAGGATGGTAAACCAGCAATTGCCGATCCATTGGGTACGCGCACCGGAAAGTTATCTGACCCTAATGCTGTTAAAACAACAAGAAACCTTCTTAAACAAAATATACAAATGGTTCAAGAAATAATACTTAAGAAATAAATAATGGTGACTTTATCAATGCCTGAATATTACAATACATCCCTTTTTTCCTTCCTTTTCCCTTGTATAATTCCAAAGAAAACATTTATTAAAGGCTGACTAAAATGCTACTAGAAATTGCTATCGCTGATGCCTACGGCGCAGGCTTTGAATTCTCCAACACAGAGAAAATTGAACAACATAATACAGCCAGTTACTATTCAGCCCATGAGCTTTATGGATTTTCTGCTAAGTATACCGATGATACGCAAATGTCTATCGCAATCGCAGAACTTATGCTTTCAAACGAGAACTGGACTGATACCTCTATTGCCAATCAATTTGTTGAGAGTTTTAAAAGAGATCCTAGAAAAGGCTATTCTAAAGGTTTTTATGAGCTACTTAGTGATGTAGACGGGGCAAATGATTTTTTAGAACGCATCAATAATGGCAGTGACAGAAACGGGGCTGCCATGAGATCGGTACCCCTAGGCTTTATAAAAGACAAACAAGAACTTATACAAAAAGCCTCTGCGCAAGCGGCCATCACTCATAACACGGATATCGCCATTGCATCCAGCTGTACAGTCGCATTGCTTGCTCATTTCGGGCTACATGAGAAAGGATCTATTGCCGATATTAAGCAATATTTAGATAGAGAGTCACTCTCTATTTGGGATTATGAATGGTTTGATACTGTTCCCGTTAAAGCATACGAAACGGTAAGCGCTGCTCTTAGCTGCTTATTAACCTGTAGCAATATAAAAGACTTATTAGTCAAAACGGTTTCACTGGGTGGCGACACCGATAGCGTTGCCAGCATTGCGGTTGGCCTGGCTACGTGCTTTGAGGAATATAACAAAGAAATACCCATAGAATTAATAGAGTCACTAGATGAGTCTACTTTTGGCGTTGAGTTTTTAAACAATCTCGACCAACAGTTATACACCTATTTTCTAAACTTTAAAAAATAAGATATTTGAGTCAACCACAAAAATACTGATCGCGGAACCAGTAGATTTAATTTAAAAAGCGAACGGAAGTGTTGACGAACAAACAGGTTAGACCATTTAAACGAGGGCCAAAGCCCTCAAAATTGAAAAATAGCTTCTACTTCCTAAGCACCCTTTCGATCTTTAGTGCGTTTTTATAAAGATTTCGCAAGTGAAAAAAAACAATATTGATGTCACCTTCGCCATTCGAAAGATCACGATTAAATTGCGCGATGTATTTGTCATGCCACAGAACAGCTTGATCATATTCAACATAGCGGAAATCTTTTTTTTCTTTTGGTTGAACCGGAAACGCCTTTTTTACATCACTTAGACTAAGCCCCCTATACACCACTACGTTGATAGTAAATTGCTGAGGCGTATCGTAGTGGCCATTATCCCATTGCCAATGACTCGGCCCCAGTATTTCTTCTGCAATATCCGATGGGCCAAAATCTTGATACTCTAACACGAGTGTTTTATCGACTAGTGATTGACCAGCCAAAGAACAGGACGCAATCAATAGTGCGGCCAGTAAAAAAACCATGCGAACAAAAATAGTTAGGCACATTTTAATTTGCTCATCGTCAGTAGTGATACCATATCTGGCGGCACAATAATTAAATTAGAATTCCACGGAAAATTGCTTAATTTGCGAATTTCGTATAGCCCTCTACCAACTTCTGTCCAATGAACCTCATACACAGAGCCTAGCGAAAACAACCAATTGTGCACCCCCTTTGAACTCATTCCTACACCGAACTTAATCTTATTCAAGGCCGCTAGATCAACTGCATTCATTTTTTGAACGCCAATATAATCAATCAATTTTTGAAAATTAGGATCGGTTTTAGGCGTCGGATTATAATTTAATACGGTGTAGTCAACAGGAACGCCCGCATAGTGACATGATTTCATAACGGTGTGTGTAGCGAAGGTGTGCTCTTGACTTCCGTCATCGGGATGGTATCGGTCTGGCGTACAATAGACTCCCTTCCAGCCGTGGTTGGTTACTAGTTTTTTAAACAGTAAATCGCCATAAAATTTTGGAACGGTATCTGAGCCTCTTTTCGCAACACTATTCTTCAACGACTGGGCTACACTCGCTTGCCCTACTTCTGTATAGGCGTATTCAAGCACATTCAATAAAAACGTGGTGCAATCTGTGCGAATATATCCTTTGTATTTGACGGGGTCACGTCGGTACAACTCCCTACCAACTTTATTTGTTGTATCTGATGAGAGGTCAATCATCTTTTGATACGCAATATCCGAAAAAGTACCCATAACGTTCTCCTTTTATAGTAGTTAAATAATATTTGTCACCACACTCAAATCGCTACGACCAACATAAGACGATCGCAGCAATAAGAACATGTTGATAATTTTAAGTGGCAAGCATTTTTTATCGTCACGCTGTATACGAAACAGCAATCATAATTTGGGCTTGATTTTTTAAACGCTCTCGATCAATAGCATACGTCTTTTTTTTAATATTAAAAGTTAAAAACTCGACAATGAGTTTAAAAAGTTTGTATTTTATTTTTTAGTATAAATAAACTGCACCAGCATCAGTGGCTGAGTTATCGGCCTGATCACCATTAACATCCACAGAACTACCATCTTCCTTATCAGCACCAACTACAAGAACACTTCCATCTCCACTAATATCTATGGCTGTTGGTGTATCATGAGAATGGTCACCAAATCCATCTTCAGCATTTGTGTTGCTCGCTTTAATGTAAGCATCTTGCACCCAAAAACCTTCTTGTCTCCTAAAAAGAAAAACTGCTCCAGCACCAGTTGTTGAGTTATCCAACTGATCTCCACTTAGCCCCATTGCTGCACTGTCTTCTTTAGAGCTGATCGCTAGAATATTTCCATCGAAATTTAATACTAGGCTTAATCCAAACCTATCATCTTCCTCGGTATTACTTGCTTTAAGATAAGCTTCTTGAGACCAAACACCACCTTCACGAGTAAATACATATACAGCACCAGCCGCACTAATAGAATTATCCTCTTGGTCTCCATTGACTCCAACCGCAGAGCTATCCTCAAAGGATGCACTAACAGACAATGTATTTCCATCTCCACTTAGTGCCAAGCTACGCCCAAAGAAATCACTTATATTTGTATTTGATGCTTTTATATATGCTTGTTGCAACCAAAAAGCTCCTTCACGTACATATACATAAACTGCTCCCGAGTTTCCGGCTGATGAACCGGTTTGATTACCATTGACTCCTGTTGCACCATTACCCTCTTGAGGAGCAGCAACTACCAGTGTATTACCATCAGCACTAACACTAATAGCCGAGCCAAAAAAAGAATATTGGGCAGTATTACTTGCCTTTACATAAGCCTGTTGCGACCAGGAAGTTTCTATACGAGTGAAAACATAAACAGCCCCTGCAGACACAAATGAGTTATTTGCCTGATCACCATTTATACCCACAGAACTACTTCTTTCTCCCGTAGCACCTACAACTAATGTATTTCCATCGCCACTCAGATCCACACTTCGCCCAAATCTATCATCAGAATCTGTATTTGATGCTTTGATGTAAGCCTGTTGAGACCATACATTTCCAGCACGTGTAAAGACGTAAACGGCCCCAGCCGGATTTAAAAGGCTATTATCACTTTGATCACCATTAATTCCTGTAGCAGCGCTATTTTCAAAATGTGCCCCCACAACTAATGTGCTGCCATCATCAGACAATGCTAATGAGTTCCCAAAATAATCATTAGTATCTGTATTAGATGCTTTTAGATAAGCCTCTTGCAACCACCTATTACCTTGTCGAACAAATATATAAACAGCTCCCGAATTGATGGCACTATTATCATCTTGATCACCATTGACTCCTATAGCTGAACTATCTTCAAAAGGTGCTGCTATTGCCAAAGTATTTCCATCGGTTGATAACTCAACCGAATAACCAAATCTATCATTTCCGCCCGTATTAGACGCCTTAACATAAGTAATCGCATTCACCATTTCCGATAGCACGCCTATGCTGGCAGATTGTGTACATACATCATCGCTATTACACGCTTCTACCAAATATTGCGCATTGGGCCAGTCGGTTAAATGCACGGCGATATCCAACTCGCTATTGGTTGTTCCTGCGGGTAGCTGCGAACCAACGCGACTAAATCCAGAGACACCATCGGGGTTGGCTAATAAATAAAAATAATTAGCTTGTGCAATATTTTCCCAAGAAAAACGCAAGGTTGTTTGCCCAGCGCTTACGTTAAGCGTTGGCGCGGGAATTGTGACGGTGACATCAACCGTTGCTGTATCACTAGCGTTGTTGCCATCGCTCACGGTATAGGTAATGGTATCGCTACCAGAGTAAGTCGCATTAGGAAGATAATTAATGGTGTTATCGGGGTTAATTGTTACGGAACCGTTGTTGGCACTGGCTTCACTCACGCTCAGGCTATCGCCATCGGGATCAGTATCGTTGGCAAGCACATTGATATTGTTAACCGCGATTCCGGCGGTGTTAATGGCTGGATCATTATTGGCAACGGGGGCATCATTGACTGCGGTGACAGTCACGGTAATCTCAGCATTGTTAGTCACGCCGATAGAATCAACTGCAGTGTACGTAATGGTATCTTCGCCACTAAAATTAGCATTGGGTACGTAACTTAGACTGTTATCAGCGTTGACTATAACGCTTCCATTACTTGCCGTAGCGCTTGTTATGCTGAGGTCGGTTTCAATGGTTTCGTCAAACACATTAATGGTAATGGTTTCATCATCTTCATTAACGGTGATTTCTGATAGCGCGGTGGTAATGGCAAATGTTTCATTGTAGGTACCAACGGTTAAGGTGGCATAACGGGTGGTATATGATGTGGCTGCGCTTGTTTGTCTTACACGAATACTTTGTCCCGGTAATATTCTACCGGCTTGCGAGTCGAATTCGCCGCTATCGATGGCATATTCTCCACCACTAATACTCACGACTACTTCGGTGTTAATACCGCTAATGACTATAGGCGAGGTAACTCTTTGCGTGTTTGCTGCAACATTATATTCATCGACAAACGCAAAGGGATCCGGCTCAAGATCTGCCCTTTCCGTGGTAACGGTAAAGCTATCGCTAACACCACCAATAACAACATTTGCCGTGACTGCTGTTTCCGGTGTTGCCGCAGAAACGACTCGTAGTTGTATGTTATCGGTTTCATTGACAACACCTGGGGCCGAGGTAAATGCACCATTATTAATGGAATATTCTCCACCACTAATACTGATGGACGTTGCCGCATCGATTCCAGGAATAACTAAGGTGTTTGAGAGGATGTCAGTATTCAGAGCAACGTTATTTCTATTTAAAAAATCAAAATTGTCTGGCGTGGTATCGGCCGGTGCGGTGGTCACTCTATAGTTAGCAACAATGCCACCGACATTAACTTGCGCTTCTTGCGCAGTGTCTGGCGTGTCGGCACTTAGCACACGGACCCTTAGCTGCTGACCTACGGAGATAGACCCTGCAGCACTGGTAAAGGGACGATTATCAATAGAATAAAAACCATTAGTAATATCGATGGGCGTAAAATTATCGATACCTGTAATGGTAATGGTTTCTGATGTGATCAATTCACTTTTATCAACACCCGCTGCCGCAGTAAAGGTAAAAGCATCTGGCGTTGTATCTGGCACCACGATGCTATCAACTCCACCTAAAGCGGTAAAAAGATCGAGCATTGGTTGGCCATCTACCCGAGTATCCGATGTTTGCAAACGCTCTATGCTGGTTTGTCCACTGAGTAAACCCGCGCTTGTCGTTAACCGCTCATGTATTTCCGATGGCGTAAAACCAGGTTGCGCCGCCCATAAAACTGCAGCGCCACCGGCTACCAGTGGCGCCGCATAGCTGGTTCCACTTTTTGCGGCATAGTTGTCCGTTGCACTCGCCGTGTAGATATTTTTTCCAGGTGCAAAAATATCGATATAGCGGGTATTGGAACAGCGGCTATTATTCTCCCCCCATTCCGCTAAATTATTATCACTGTCTGTAGCCCCCACGACTAAAAGACCCGATTGCAAATC
>JBNKUQ010000095.1:0-11382 GCA_050298695.1 Cellvibrionaceae bacterium | reverse complement strand
TTTCGCACATTTTTAATTTTACGCAAACCGGCGTAGTCAGATATCCGTTCCCACGCAGAGCATGGGAACGAGGAAAACGAGGAAAATTTTAATCCACATGAAGACATTTACTATTTTCATGTATACGGGGAAGATGGGGGTAGCGTTATTTTTGTAACAACGTTTGAATCGTTTTGTACTCGTTCCCACGCTCTGCGTGGGAACGCATAGTTTGGTTCAGCGCTTGTAGACTGCACACAGTAAAACCGCTTTATAGTTAATAATTTCGCACATTTTTAATTTTGCGCAAACCGGCGTAGTCAGATATCCGTTCCCACGCAGAGCATGGGAACGAGGAAAAATGTATTCGGCGAAGGTTATGCATTAAAACCAACGCAAAAATGTATTCAATAAAATAAACCAATAAACACAAAAAATAATTTAGGCTTGAGCGTTGGAATTTCCAGCAAGCATCTCAGCTACTGAACTCAAATTTAACCGAAGGAAATAATCAAATTATATGGCAGCATCAACGTCTGATTAATAACATTACCTATGATGACATCACCACATTAAATATAAAAATTAACAATGGATTAGTTGATGCTGTTGATTTATTTAATACCGTCAGCGATTAAAAAATACCTCGTCATACCGGCGATTGGCAATTGCTCAAAGTACCCTTTCAGCATGGGTTCCCGACTACTCGGGGATGATCACTGCATTTTTTAATTGTCTCGGTAGTATGTGTTCCCGCCTATTTTCCAGTAGAATTGCCGGTCATTTAAAAACTGTGGCTGTCTGTGTCACCTCCAACCTTAACTATGTCGATTATTTATCCAAATTTTGCACGATCTACTTGGTCGAAAACCCTGATCGCGGCGGGTTTATGTAGCCTAAGCACGATGGCTTGGACAGACACGGCAACACAAACTTTAGATTGGGTTCCACTCGACGCACTGAGCAAAGAACAGCAGCAAGCCTTACCTCCCGGTAGTTGCGGTGCCTATATCGCCCCAGTGAGAGAAGATAGCGACGCTAATTTAACACCAGACACGGCTCCGATAAGGGCCTCTGCACAGTCGTCCGCTTTATTTGAAACACCGAATCAAAACCCCGCCTTACCTCCTAGTAAGCAACTGATCTTAATTGGTGATGTGGTTATTACCCAAGGCTATCGCCAACTCAAAGCACAGCGTGCAGAAGTTAGCCAGGGAAATAGTACGCTTATATTAGAAGGCGAGCTGGAAGTCCGTGAACCAGGCCTATTGGTATTAGGCGAGGATGCGACTGTGGTCGAACCCTCTACACCGGATGACCCTTATGATGGCTCACTTGAAATTAACCAAGCCACTTACGTGCTTCAACAAGAGCAAGTCCGAGGCTCGGCGCAACAAATCACCAAAAATAATAATAACCGTGTCAATCTCGATGAAGCGAGTTTTACTCGCTGTGAACCAGGTAATGATACCTGGGTGTTAAAAGGCAGCCAGATTATATTAGATACCAATAGCCGCCAAGGCCACGCCAAGCATGTGCGCTTACTGGTTAAAGGTATTCCCGTTTTTTATTTTCCTTATCTGCGCTTCCCGCTAGGTAGTGAACGGATGTCGGGTTTTTTGGCTCCAACGTTTTCCTACAGCGATAAATTTGTATCGTTATCGGTGCCCTATTATTTTAACCTTGCTCCTAACTATGACTTTTTGCTAACGACTAACTGGCTGGAAGCCAATGGCATGTTATATGAAGGCAAGTTTCGACATTTAAGCCCTCTCTTCGAGAGCGAATTTAACTTTGGCTATCTCAGCAATGATAAGGGCAAAGTAACGGACAAAGACCAAGAGCGCATTGATGAGGGCACGATTACTGAAGAAGACGTTGTACCTTACAAGGACCATGATCGCTGGGTGATTAATCTCGACCAAACGGGAGGGGCCAATAAACCCTGGTCAACATATATTGACTACACCGAGGTGAGTGACGGGGAATACTTTGAAGACTTTAATAACAACACTGCTACCTCTCGCGATGAAGATTATTTAAATCAACGCATTCTGACGAGTTACAGTAGTTCGCACTGGCAGTGGGGACTCGATGCAACGCGCTATCAATTACTGTCTGATAACATCACTATCCCCTATCGCCAACTGCCCGCGTTGTCCGCCAATGGAAGCTATACACTTTACCAAGCGGGTAACCTAGGTGCCTCAGTCGCTCTCAACAACAGCCTTATCGACTTTGACCATGAAAATGCCGAAGGCGATAATCCTATTCTTACGGGGCAACGCTTACGCTCTGACTACCGCGCAGGAATTGACTTTGAACCCGAATGGGGCTTTATTCGCCCTACACTTCAACTCAAGCACTTGCAGTACTGGCTGGACGATAACAACTTTGTCGATGGCGCTGACCAATCACCCAGTATCACCGTGCCACAGTTTTCATTGGATAGTGGTCTATTTTTTGAGCGAGATGGAAATCTCTTTGGCAAGGGTTATCTACAAACCTTTGAACCCAGACTCTTCTATTTTTACAGCGACTTTGAAGACCACAGCCCCTTATTTGATCTCACAACGAATAACCAGGATATTGATTTCGACACCTCTGAGCTGACGTTTAGCTACAGCCAATTGTTTCGCGATACCCGTTTTTCTGGTGGCGACCGCATTGATGACGCCAACCAAGTGGCCGTGGGTTTAACCACGCGCTTTTATGGCAATGAGTCGGGACTTGAGTGGTTTAGTGCAAGCCTTGGACAAATCACCTATTTTGAAGATAGGCGAGTCACGCTAAACAATACCGAACAAAAGGCAAATGACTCTGCGATTGCCGCACAAATTAGTGCCAATCCTAGCCGTGACTGGCGCATTAGCAGCGACCTATTATATGATGACGCCCTCAATCAGATTGACCGCGGTAACCTTTCTCTGCGCTACCAAAATGAGCGCAAACACCTGTTCGACCTGAGCTATCGCTACACCCGTGGTACGACAGATGAAAATACCATTGAACAGATTGATGCGGGCATTATCGCCCCTCTATTTAATGATCGCTGGCATTTAATCTTGTATAGCGCCTACGATACAGTGCGCAACCGGGAACTCGATACACTGAGCGCAATCGAATACAGTGGTTGCTGTTACCGACTTCGGGTAGGCTATCGCAGCGAACTGGATAAAGACCTAGTCGATACCCTAGCCGATGAGGATTTAGAATACGACTACAGCACATTTTTAGAACTACATTTCAAAGGGCTGGGCGGCACTGGCAAACAGCTCGACACACTATTTGATGAAAATATTGATGGCTATACCGAGTGGCGAGCAATATACAACTGAGCCACACATAATGAGTAAACGGCAAATAACATGTTCAAAGTAAGCTTAAATGATTCAACGTCATCCCCGCACAGGCGGGAATCCATGTCTATCAGAAACTCTTTTAGTAAGCAGCCACGTTTGGCATGGATTCCCGCCTGCGCGGGAATGACGGCTGCATTCTTTTTAAGACTCCCGCTAATATTACTTGGCATTATTGCGATAAACAGCCACGCTTATCAAAATCTAGATCGCGCCATTGCCTTGGTTGAAGACAAGGTCATCCTACAAAGCCAGCTCGAACAACGACTTGCGCATCTCACCACCAAACAACCTAATGTAAGAATCACAAATACGATAAAAAAACAGGTTCTGGAACAACTGATCTCCGAACGCCTGCAACTCAACGTTGCTGAAAAGGTAAACCTTAATATTAGCAATGCCGAAGTCGAAAACGCCATTGCTCAAATAAAACAACGTTTAGAAAATGATGACGCACTCACCTTTGAAGACTACCTCACGAAACAAAGCATGAATGAAGAACAATTGCGTGAGGCGATTAGACAAGACCTTACTCTACAAAAAATCCAAGAAGGCAATATTAATAATCGCCTTCGTATTACCGACAGAGAAGTGGATGAATTTTTAGAATCCAAAGCGGGACAAGAGTGGATAAAAACGCGGTTTCGTCTAGCCCATATATTACTCCCTGTACAAGGCAATAACGATAGTGCCGCGATTGCAGAAGCACAATCACTTTACTTAGAAGCAAAAAAAAATCCCGCGCGTTTTGAAGAGCTTGCCGTTGCTCATTCCAAAGGACCCAATGCTCCCAAAGGCGGAGACTTAGGCTGGCGCCAAAAAGAAGAACTACCGTCATTATTTATTGAACAAGTCGCCACTCTCAAAGCGGGCGATATTACTCCGCCTTTTCGCAGCGGTGCCGGCGTCCACTTACTCAAAGTGATACAGCGCAGCGGCGCGGAACCTGTGATGGTGAAGCGCTTTAAAGTACGCCACATACTCATTACCCCTACGGAATTGTTTACTGAGGCTGAAGCAAAAGCCAAAATTGATGGCATTTATCAACAATTAAGAGATGGGGCTAACTTCAGTGAGCTTGCTAGAGAGTACACCGAAGACACTGGCTCGAAAGCGGACGGCGGCGATGTGGGTTGGTCTGTTCCGGGTAAATTTGTTCCCGCTTTTGAACAAACCATGCAAGAAACGCCGGTAGGTACCATCAGCAAACCTTTTCGCTCACAGTTTGGTTGGCATATCCTTAAAGTAGAAGATACCCGAATAGAAGATATGTTTGATGTGGTTAAACGCAATCAAGTGGTGAGCATTTTACGCAAGCGACGCTTTCAAGACGAATTACAATTGTGGATTCAAGAATTGCGTGAAGACGCGTATGTAGAAATACTCATCTAAGGAAGCTCTGATCAAGTCATGACCGAACAGCTCAAGCGAAAAATGGCCTTACTTTGATTAAACGACTCGCATTCACACCAGGTGAACCCGCCGGGATTGGCCCGGACCTCTGTATTATGCTAGCGCAACAAGCATCGGCATATGAGCTGGTTGTTTTTGCAGACCCTGAACTGTTAAACAGTCGTGCACAACAACTAAAGCTACCTTTAACCATAAAAACGAGCGACTTACGCTCTCCTCCTGTGGCATCCAAAGCCCATGAATTAAGTGTTGTTCCTGTTCCCTTGCCGCAAGAAAGTGAAGCGGGAAAACTATGCATTCAAAATGCACCTTATGTACTTCAGTGTCTCGATCAAGCAATTAAAGCGTGCTTAACGCAACAATGTGACGCCATGATTACCGGGCCTGTACAAAAAAGTGTCATTAACGATGCGGGCATTCCTTTTAGTGGACATACAGAGTATCTCGCCGAAAAAACAGCCTGTAAACGTGTTGTTATGATGCTGGCAACCGAGGGACTTAAAGTGGCACTGACCACAACACACCTACCCCTGCGCGACATTGCCGATGCCATTGATGAAACCTTATTAACAGAAGTGATTACGGTTTTACACAACGATTTAAAACATAAATTTGGCATTGCACAACCACGCATACTCGTGTGTGGTTTAAACCCGCATGCTGGTGAAGGAGGCCATCTTGGTCGTGAAGAAATTGAAATTATTGAACCCACTCTAAAACAATTAGCACAACTTGGCATTCACTGTATTGGCCCATTACCCGCCGATACTCTCTTTACGCCGAAACATCTGGAACAATGTGATGCGGTACTTGCCATGTATCACGACCAAGGCTTACCCGTATTAAAGTTTAAAGGTTTTGGTAATGCAGCGAATATCACCCTGGGGCTACCCATTATTAGAACCTCTGTCGATCATGGCACGGCGCTAGATCTTGCGGGCACAAGTAATATTGATATCGGTAGTTTACAAACCGCTATTGATTACGCGCTGGCGATGGCCAACGCACAGCATTAGATTTAAGAGTACTTTATGTCGACCTCTAATCAAACTTCACCATTTGTCCACCGCGCACGCAAGCGCTTCGGACAAAATTTTTTACACGACGCCAATATTATCGACCGAATTGTTCGCAGCATCGCACCTCAACAAGACGATAACATTGTAGAAATTGGACCCGGTCAAGGTGCCATTACTGCACCATTATTATCTGCCTGCCCCAAACTCAATGTAATTGAAATCGACCAAGACTTAATTCCCATTTTGTTAGCACAGTTTGCCAAATACAAATATTTTACTATCCACAAAGAAGATGCGCTTAAATTTGATTTTAATAAGCTGATAAAAGATAAACCCCTGCGCGTTGTTGGCAACCTACCCTACAATATTTCTACTCCCTTAATCTTTCATTTATTAACTTTTCAAAGCAGCATTAAAGACATGCACTTTATGCTACAAAAAGAAGTTGTTGAACGTTTAGCCGCCAAAGAGAATAACAAAAATTACGGGCGTCTAAGCGTCATGGTTCAATACTATTGTCAAGTCGAGCACTTATTCGATGTCCCCCCGGAAAGCTTCGATCCTCGCCCCAAAGTTAATTCGGCGATTGTTAAACTGACACCACATCAAATACCCCCTTATACAGCCAAGGATGTCGATGCGCTAAGCAAACTGGTAAACACTTGTTTTCAACAGCGTCGTAAAACGCTACGCAATAGCCTTAAGCCTCTACTATCCAAGGAGCAAATCGAAGCGCTACCTGTTGATACGAATCTTAGACCAGAGAATCTTTCCCTAGAGGAGTATGTCACACTCAGCAATTTTATTATTTGACATAACACTGACAATTAGATTACAACAACACCTATCAGAATTGAACAACAATAAAATATGCCTCCCCTACAAGGAGGCAAGCAGATTAATCCTTCCCTAACAAAAGCCATTTAAAACAGGAACAAAAAATGATTATTTTTGGAACCCGAGGCATCACAACCACTCCTGAAAAAGGGAGTTTCAATTGTCCATCGTGCAAAAGCCAACAAAATTATGGCTTAAAACGTGTTCGACGTTTTTTTACACTTTACTTTATTCCATTAATACCTCTGGATAAACTTGGTGAATATGTCGAATGCTCAAGTTGCAAGGATACCTACAAAACTAACATTTTAGACTATGATCCCATTGCCAATGCAAAAGCAATTGACGCGGAATATCACGAAGCCATCAAAAAAGTCATGATTCATATGCTATTAGCCGATGGTGTCATTGATGACTCTGAAGTTGATACGATATTAGAAAGCTACCAAAAAATTTCTGGAAAAACGCTTGAAAGAAACGCCTTATTAGCTGAGATTAAAGCAATAGAACAAAGTAGAGAAGGGTTTTCTAGTGCTTTAATCAGATTACAAGGTAGCTTAAATGACGAAGGAAAAGAAATGGTGATTAAAGCAGCGCTTTATGTCGCCATGGCCGACGGCGAATTTCAGGACGAAGAAAAAGTACTACTAAACAGAATAGGTAAAGACTTAGGAATGACCCAAGCCCACATACAAGGTGTTATTAGCAGTGCCTAATATAGTACTTGGCATTGCTATTCTTTTAAATTTATTTCTGTTATCTCTACCCATTATATTGATAGACGTATTTACTATTGAATATCTCAAACAACCCAATATATTGGCATATTATGTTTTGATGGGTTTATTTTGTTTTGCAGAAGCAAAAGCAAGCACCAAGACTACAGAATATCAATATATTAAAACCGAAAAGAAGTCTGTTCCTTATTTGACGGGCGCAATCATTCTTATTATTTTTTGGCTATCCCTAATTGAGAATTCTCACTCTCATCACATGCTATTAAGTACGACTATAGTTGGCAGCCTATTAATCATATTTGGAATTTATCTTCGAGTAACTGCGATAAGGACTCTCGATCAATATTTTTTAAGTCATATAGGGTATATAGAAAAACATCATTTAGTGACGACACATATCTATTCATGGATTCGTCATCCATCAGAACTAGGCACCTTACTTATTTGTTGCGGTGTTTGTCTTTTATTGCTCAGCATGAAAGCGCTGATCTTCACAACAATCTGCTTACTTCCCATTGTTTTATATAGAATTCATTTGGAAGACGCATTATTATCTTCACTATTCCCTGATGAGTTTTTACGCTACAAAGAAAAAACGCCAAGTTTATTGCCAACAAAGTTTGTAAAATAGACTTAATCCACTATAAAATAAGCTTCGATAACAAATAGTGTTACTAAGGAAAAACTATGGCCGATCTCTCTATGACAACAATGACAAGCCATCCTATTAACATTACTGTTAAAACAAGTTATCTCGAAGAATATTCCCAACCCGAACAACAACGTTACGTCTTTGCTTACACGGTCACGATTGAAAACAATAGCGACCAAGCAGCTAAACTATTAAATCGCCATTGGATTATTACTGACGCCAACAATATTGTGCAAGAAGTACAAGGCGTTGGAGTCGTTGGACAACAACCCTATATTCCACCTGGGGAGACGTACAGCTATAGCAGCAATGCTATTTTGGAAACACAAACGGGAACAATGGAAGGTTCTTATGAAATGCAAAATGATAAAGGGGAGCATTATAAAGTTCCCATTCCTCTATTCTCTCTTATTTGCCCTAGAGCCCTACACTAGGCCTCTACGATCCAATGTCAACATACGCAGTGGGTGATATTCAAGGTTGTTTAAAACCATTACAAGCCTTACTTGTTCACATTCAGTTTGACCCTAATAAAGATAAATTATGGGTTGCAGGTGATATGATCAATCGTGGTCCAGATTCATTAAAAACACTTCGCTTTCTATATCACTTACGCAAATCCTTGAAAGTCGTCTTAGGTAATCACGACTTACATCTCCTAGCTGTTGCCAGTGGAAAACGTTCACCCGCACCATCGGATACCTTAAAAAGCATATTAAACGCATCTGATCGCGATATATTATTGGAGTGGATTCGCGAACAACCGCTCGTTCATCACGACGATAAGCTTGACTACACCATGGTACACGCCGGCATTCCTCCACAATGGTCAATTAAAAAGGCCGTTGAATATTCTCGTGAAGTCGAAGCGGTTCTGCAAAGTAATAAAATCGTCAAATTCCTGAGCAAAATGTATGGCAATCAACCCGATACTTGGAATGAAAAACTAACGGGTATTCAACGCTGGCGAATCATTACCAATTATTTTACACGCATGCGTTTTTGCAGCGGAGAAGGGAAGTTAGAACTCAATACAAAATCTGGGAGCAATGATGCACCAGAGGGCTATCTGCCTTGGTATGAACACACCCATCGAAAAACTCACAATGACAAAATTATTTTTGGCCACTGGGCAGCACTTAATGGAAACGCCGACCATAAAAATGTATTTGCCATCGATACCGGTTGCGTATGGGGAGGCAAGCTAACCATGATGCGACTAGAAGATCAAAAATTATTTTCTGCCGAAAACTTTTAGCACTGAGGATGATCTATTACTACCCGGACACTTAAAAGAATACAACGTCATACCCGCGCAGGCAGGTATTCAGTGTAATCGAGGCCACTTTGAGCCTAGATTCCCGTCTTTGCCTTGCAGGACGTAAGGTACTTTGAGCAATTCAGGAGCAATTGCCAATCGCAAATGACGTTGAGAGTAAAGTTATATTGACATTACCTCGGCGTATTTTTTTTAACTATTTAATTTTTTGTCGCTTGTCGCTAACGACCATAACCCTGTGGATTCTGAGACTGCCATCTCCAGGTATCAATTACCATAGCATCAATGTCGAATTCCGTCTTCCAACCCAATTCCTTTAATGCTAAATTCGCATCCGCATAGTATTCTGGTAGATCACCCTTACGACGAGGCGCTATAGCATAAGGAATCGTTTTACCACTGGCTTTTTCAAACGCGCGCAAAACTTCCAACACACTATAACCTTTTCCAGCACCCAAATTATAAATACGACAGCCGTTATCATCGTCTAACATTTTCTGAAGGGCTTTAACATGCCCTCGTGCCAAATCGACAACGTGAATATAATCTCTAACACCGGTGCCATCGTTGGTAGGATAATCATCACCAAAGATTTGCAACTGCTGCAATTTTCCAACGGCTACTTGCGCGATATAAGGCAAAAGATTATTGGGAATACCCTGAGGATCTTCACCAATCATACCACTTGGATGCGCACCAATAGGGTTAAAGTAACGCAACAAACTTACTTGCCATGAACTATTGGGTTTATTGCAAGCGTCTTGTAGTATTTCCTCTACCATCAATTTAGTGCGCCCATAAACATTGCACGCTGATGTCGGCAAATTTTCGATATAGGGAATGGGGGCATCAGCACCATAAACGGTAGCCGAAGAGCTAAATACAATACGATAACAACCATACGCTTCCATGACTTCTGCCAAAGCAATGCTACCACCCACATTAACATCATAATAATGCAGTGGAATCTGGGCGGACTCACCGACAGCTTTTAAGCCAGCAAAATGTATAACGGCATCAATATCATGCTGAGAAAATACCGCTTTAAGCTGAGTTCGATTGCGAACATCACCTTCAACAAATACCAACTTTTTTTGGCTAATGTTTTCGACGCGTTTTAGCGCCTCAAGCTTACTGTTGCTGAGGTCGTCAAATACGACCAACTCAAAGCCCGCTTGTAACAACTCAACACAAGTGTGGCTACCAATATAACCTGCCCCACCAGTAACCAATACTTTCATCGCATTTGTACCCTTTGTCTTTTATGTAAATATTAGGAGTCTATCACAGCACGAGACTGCATATGATATAAGCCAACGCCTAATAACACCATGGCTGCACCCATCAGCAAATGCGATGTTAGGGTCTCACCTGCTACCGCACTCCCTAAAGTTAGTGCGAATACCGGGCTAATCATTCCGACAGTGGAAACTGCCGTTGCCGTAATTCTGTGCAATAAAAAGTAATACAAGAAAAACCCTATCAGCGAGCCAACGATCCCCAAGTAGAGTATCGATAAACCACCTTCAACACTGATATGAATAGGCAGACTGCCGTCTAAGTACCACCAACACAAGGCTAGAGGGGGAACCGAGAAACAAAGCCCTCCCGTCGTAGTATGCAATACGGGAATACCGCCCCCCATTTTTTGCAGCCAAGTACTACTGATAGAAAATGAAATAATTGAACAAATCATTGCTAATAAGCCATAGATTGCTCCATTTCCCAACACTGGAAATTGATCGAAAAAGATAATAACCAAACCAATGACGGCAATAACTAAAGCAATGATGCGGCGCACCGTAAACACATTTTTCCCCAACCAGTAGTAGGATAAAATTCCCATTAAAAATGGCGTCAAGCTAAACACCACTGAAATCAGCCCTGATGGAATCAATAATGATGCCCAATAAACCAATAAAAAATTGGGGACAATACCAATCGCGGTAATACTATAAAAACGCCATACTCCTGGTTTAAAAAATAGGGTTTTTCTCCGAGATTTTAAAATTAACAATGCTAATACAGCAGATAACAATATTCGCCAAAAAATAGCACTCGCAAATGACAATTCCATAGCTCCCCACTTAATAGCTAAGGGAGTCGT
>JBNKUQ010000094.1:0-11822 GCA_050298695.1 Cellvibrionaceae bacterium | reverse complement strand
GGTGTTACCTTTATTAAATTGATCTTCGCAAATCAAGTTTAATAAATACCGGTGTCCCCCGTTTATGATGTAGAGCCGTTTTTTATAGTGCAGATCTTGAATCTACCTTCAATAAGGTCCAGGCCGCAGGTGGTTCTATCTCTAAGCCAATTTTTACTTTTCCTGGTGGTCGTCGTTTTCACTTTATTGAACCAAGTGGTAATGAAATGGCCGTGTGGTCAGATGTTGGCTTATAGTTTTTCTAAAATATCTATTCTTTTATATGCCGGAGAGTAGCCTATTTTATTTTTTTGCGCAGTTACTTAGTTTGTCGCTATAAAAATGTTAGCGTTGGAAGATTGAGTCTATCTTCTTTCAATTTGTTTTCATCATTTTTGAGATTATATAACCTGTCGTAAGGGGCCAAAATACCCAACTGGGTCAAGAAGACGATCATCTTTGATCGTTAATGAAATTTTTGTTCTCTTGTTTATTGGGCGAAGAACTCAAACTTTGATACCCATTGTGGTTTCGATACTGAATTTGTAGGTGTTTAGCCAGCAGGCGTTGTCGCGATTATTATCGGTTGTGTTTGCTAATTTTTATCCATAGCAATATATGATATTTGAAAAGTTATATTTATGCTTAGCTATTTTTTGTTGTTTGGTAGTGCTTTTTTAGCAGCAACCGTTTTTCCTTTTTATTCCGAAGTGTTACTGGTTGCTTTGTTAACTCAGGGTAAATCAGTTTTTTTATTGTGGTTTTTTGCAACTGTTGGCAATACCTTGGGCGCGGCGGTTAATTGGGTGTTAGGGCGCTATTTATTACACTTTGAGGATCGTTCTTGGTTTCCTTTTAAGGCAAAGTATTTAGGTGCATCACAACAATGGTTTCAACGTTATGGTGTATGGAGCTTATTATTTGCATGGTTGCCTGTTGGTGGTGATGCGCTGACTTTTATTGCGGGAATAATGCGAGTGAATTTTTGGTTGTTTCTCTTATTGACGGGTATAGGTAAAGGCTTGCGTTATGTGATTGTGATCCTTATTACACTGGGTGTATTTAATCTTTCTTAACGGTTTTTTCCGTGAATTAAAAAGTTAAAAAACAATTTTCGCTATAGTTAATTACAACGGTTTTGACCAATTTTGCTGATTCATTAATCGATGTGCGAATAGTTCTAATATGGTTAATAGTGTCTTTAAATATCCCCGTTTGGATGATTGGTTTATTGGTTTCTATGCATGAGTTGGGTTCTTTATAGTCTCAATTATGGATTAGACATCGGGTCAAAGGTTTTCAGTAACTCAAGTACTTTTCTTGCTGGCGCTAGCTGTACTTCGTTGGTTTGTGGTACCACTATCTTGTGCTCAAATTGATGAGAGTTGTTCTTATTTTTTCTGCAATTGGCAGTGGTTTGCTTGGGCTTATTCTCGTGGCTTGTACTATATTAGTTAAGCCACTGAGCCTATGGGTTTTGCTAGCGATCTTCTTTCTTACTCTGCTGGTTTGCCGGGGGACTCGGTTGGGGCGCAAGACTTATTTTGCTAATATGGGCCGATGGAGATCGGCGCACGGATTATGTGGCAATCAGCAATACCTTTATTGGTCTAATGCTGTTAGTCTGTGCGATTGTTGGGGCAATAGCGGCTATACGGGTCGCCGATTACAGCAATTCTTGTGTTTAATTTACTAGCTGGGATATTGGCTTTGAAATAGTCTCATTGCTAGTAAAAAAAGCAATGAAACGTCAACAAACCCTAGAGTTGATAATGAGAGAAAAGAATGACTTATTGTGTTGCTATTAAAGTAAACGATGGTTTGGTCTTTTGTTCTGATTCGCGCACGAATGCGGGAATTGACCAAGTGAACATCTATAAAAAAATGTATACTTTTGGAGCGTCGGGCCAATGCCAATATTGTATTTTAGCGTCGGGAAACTTGGCGACTACCCAGGGCGTTATCAACCAAATTAAAAAAGATATCGACACCAATGCAGCATTGAATTTATTGAATATGGCCAGCATGCAAGATGCCACGGAGTATATTGGCCAGCTGAGTATTATTCAGCAGGCAAAAACGGGTGGCGGCCCTACTTTTCAGTCTAACTTTATCGTTGGGGGGCAGATACACGGTCAGGCGCATGAGCTGATGATGATTTATCCTGAGGGTAATTATATTAGTGCCACAGAGTTGACGTCATTTTTACAAATCGGTGAAAGTAAGTACGGAAAACCAATATTGGATCGTATTATTAATCCTGATACCAATCTTCAAACCTGTGCTTTGTGTGCACTAGTCTCTATGGATTCAACCTTAAAAAGTAATTTAAGTGTGGGGCCTCCTATAGATATTCAGTTTTATCATGTTGATAGCTTGGAAATGGGTGAGTATTTTCATTTTGATGAGGATCACGAATACCTTCGTCAAATTCATACTGTCTGGAATGAAAAGCTAGTAGAAGCATTTTTACAGTTGCCTGCCCTTGAGATTAGTAGTAAGCCCGTCGCTATCAATATTGAAAACAAAAATGTTATATAAAAAGTGGGGAATAGGCGTCACATAATCGGCTTGTTGTGTTAATATGCGCCGCGGGAGGAGAGCACTAACGATGTTTGTTTAAGGAGCTCTCATGAGTGATATTATTTCTTATTTGTTATTGAATTATCACGTTATTTCACGCGGCAAGCTAACGGGACACATCGCGGTTTCCGGTTATCGAGCCAATAGTTATTGGGTATAAAAGAAATAAATCCCGGTGCAGATCCTTATCCATTGCGGTATTATATTGCGATATTAAAAAAAGCCGATGTTCACCACATCGGCTTTTTTGTTGTCTACCTGTTTATATTGATTAGCACTATTTTACGGTGACTCCATGAAGCTATTTCCTTTACATGTTTTGATTCTCTTAGCTTGTTATTCAATAGGGCTCTATGCAGAAGAACGCTATGAAGAGCCTCGCGTATTGCCAGGGACAACATTTATCTCTGCTAAAGGTGCCGTTGCAACGGTTAACGCCTTAGCGACTGATGCTGCGGCAAAGCAATTAAATAAGGGGGGGAATGCTATTGATGCGGCCATTGCCGCTGCACTTACCTTGGGGGTGGCTGATAGCTACAACTCCGGTATTGGTGGTGGTTTATTTGCTCTCGTCCATTGGGCAGATGGCCGTATCGAAGCCATTGATGGGCGTGAAATGGCGCCTAGCAAAGCCCACCGAGATATGTTTATTAGAGAGGGTAAGGTGGTTTCTGGTTTAAGCCGAACGGGTGCGCTGGCGATTGGTGTACCGGGTTCGGTTGCCGTCTTTGAGTATCTGTCTAAAAAAGGGGGAAAACAAAACTTATCGGGCTTGTATCGCGAGGCGGCAATGTTAGCAAAAGACGGTTTTCCTCTTTCTGTTGAGTATGCAAAGCGCTTAAAACGACATGAGGATAAGCTTCGGCAGTTTCCGGCAACAAGGGCGATCTTTTTAGATAATAAGCAGCAGGCTTGGACAGCAGGACACTACTTGCAGCAGCCAGATCTTGCTGAGACCTACGAGCAAATCGCTAGTCATGGTGCGTACTATTTTTATCGCGGTGCTTTTGCTGACAAGATAGCGCAGTGGATGCTGCAAAACGGTGGTTTAATCAGTGTAGAGGATATGGCTAACTACCAAGTCAAGTTGAGGGCGCCTGTGAAATCCTCGTTTTATGATTACACGGTGTATGGCTTTCCTCCCCCAAGCTCTGGTGGTGTTCATGTGGCGCAAATATTGACGATGGCTGAGCAATTGCGTTTGGAGCAACAACGTCCAGAATTGCGGCATCATCTTTTAGCGGAGTCCATGAAGCTAGCCTTTGCCGACCGAGCCTATTGGTTGGGCGACCCTGATTTTGTTAGGGTTCCAAAAGCACTTATTGATAAAGGCTATTTGGCTTCGTTGTCCGCTTCAATTAAAAGGGATAGCGCTTCTCCTGTGAAAAGCCATAGCGTACCGCCTAACGCTAATGACGACTGGTTTGATAAACATACCACGCATATTGCCGTAGCGGATAGTCAGGGCAACTGGGTTGCTATTACAACGACCTTAAATACAAGTTTTGGTAGTAAGGTCGTCATACCCGGTACCGGTGTGCTGATGAATAACCAAATGGATGATTTCTCCGCTCAACCCGGTGTGCCCAATGCTTATGGTTTAGTTGGCAGCGAAGCCAATAGCATTCAGGGGGGTAAGCGCCCACTATCAAGCATGAGTCCAACTATCGTGCTGAAGGGCGATAAACCCGTAATGACCATTGGTGCCGCAGGTGGGCCCATGATTATTACCCAGGTCACACAGGGGATCATTAATCACTTGTTGTTGCAGCAGGATCTTTACCAGTCTTTAGCCTCTCCGAGAGTCCACCAGCAATGGCTGCCAGACCTCTTGTTTTACGATAAGCAATTACCTCTTTCGTTACAGCAGGCTCTAGGGGAAAAAGGACATCAGCTCAAACAGTTGCGCTTTGAGGGCTCAAGTAATGCTGTGAGTATGGTGAGTGGTCAGTTTGAGGCAGTATCTGAGCCGCGATTGGTGGAGCGAAACCAGCACTAGGCGGCTATTTGTTCCTCTTGGCTTGCTTTCAGTGCCTCTGCTATAAAACCTTTATCGCGCGAACGTTTGATTTTTTCAAACAAAGTCTGTGCTTCAGGGTACTGGCGAGATAAGTAAAATAGCCATTGCTTTAAACGGTTGCCCATATATTTGGCGGGGTAGCGTTTGGCGGTTTGTGCAAAAAAGTTCATGAGTAGCGGGCAAAGTGCTTCCCAAGTCATCGCTGTGTACGCTTTCCCTTGCTCAAAGGCTTTTATCTGTAAGGCGAGATCTGGGCATGAAAGTAGCCCTCGCCCGAGCATAAAACTGTCGCACCCTGTCACGGCCTTGCAGCGCTGATAATCTTTCAAATTCCAGATATCGCCATTGGCGGTGACTCTGATAGGGATGGCTTCTTTGATGTCAGAAATATATTCCCAATAGGCAGGTGGCTTATAGGCATCGGCCTTAGAGCGTGCATGTACGGTTAATTCATTGGCACCTCCTTCATAAGCCGCTAAAGCATTATCCATATAACGACTACGATCGTTAAAGCCAAGCCGGATTTTTGCCGTAACGGGTATTGAAGCTGGAACGGCTTGGCGAACGGCCTCGACGATATCGTGAACGCGGTGTGGGTGTTGTAGTAGGCAAGCACCGCCATCGCTATTGTTAACGGTCTTTGCTGGACAGCCAAAATTAAGATCAATGGCGCTGGCACCTAACATGGCGACCCTGTAGGCATTGGCAGCAATGGGTTCAGGTTGACCGCCAAGCAGTTGTACTCTGACGGGCGTTGATGCGGATGTCAGACTTTTATTGAGTAGCTCGGGGCAGCGTTTATAGAAAACTTTTTCGGGATATAGGGTGGTCGTGATACGAATAAATTCAGTCACGCATAGATCAATTCCTCCGATCGAGGACAGCGTATCGCGCATCAGCGCATCAACAACGCCCTCCATTGGGGCCAGCATGATTCTCATATGAAGGGTATTCAGTATTTCGTTTTGAGATACGCTCTAATTTACGGCGTATTACAGGTAAAAATCGATAATACGATAATTGATATCGATTTTTATTTACGTCCAGTAATGAAATGAGCAATAAATCATGCAAGTCTAACAAATTTCAGTGGCAAGGTGTGTCGCCTTTATGTTCCTCACTGATGTCTTGGCTTGATAAAAAGGCATAATAGTCTTCATCTAAAGAGCGTTCTTCACGTCTTTCCGCTTTTTTGCGGCGTTTGCGATGATATAAGTCAACATTTAGCCCCTTGCATGGATCTAAATCTTCTCTGCGGTCATTACCTCGGCGGCGGTTGATAAATATTTTTTTATCCATGTTGATAACTACCTACTGCGTATACTGATCTACAAGAACGACGCTTACCTAGCCATTTGAGTGGCGTATAAAGCGTACTCCATCGTAATAATTGTAGATCAGTCGCAGAATAAATTCCTAGAATGGCGCACAATTTTGCATAATTTTTAGCAATATACCGTTAGAATGCTTCTCAGCATCAGAAAAATGATTCGATAGGAAGTGGTATTACATGAACATGCAGCAACAAATAGAACAAAAGCTCATGACAGCCTTTAGTCCCGTTCATTTGGAAGTCGTTGATGAAAGTCATCAGCACAATGTTCCCGAAGGCGCACAAAGCCATTTCAAAGCAATAATTGTAAGTGATCACTTTCAAGGAAAGACTCGAATTGAAAGGCATAAGCATGTATATAGGGTGTTGGTAGAGGAGTTGGATGGCCTCATTAAAGCCTTTTCTGTTTTTACGTATGACCCAAGTCAATGGCACGGTAAAGAGCGTAATCTCCCTTCATCTCCTCCCTGTATGGGCGGTAGTCGTTTTGATAATGAATTTTCTGGTTTTTGATTTTTATCAAGCTTGCTTCTCAACAAACTGTTAAAATGCGCGCCCTTTTGTTGAATACTCCCGTTTTTTATTATGAACCAAATTGTTGTTGCTGCGTTGTACCGCTTTACAACGCTAGAAGACTATGAGTCGCTGCGCGAGCCATTACTAGAATATTGTCAATCCAAGGGTATAAAAGGCACTCTATTGCTTGCCTCTGAAGGCATCAATGGTACGGTGGCGGGTACTCGAGAAGGCATTGATGAGCTGTTGGCCTATCTACGTTCTGATCCTCGTTTAGCGGATCTCGATCATAAAGAGTCATTTTATGATGAAACGCCGTTTTACCGTATGAAGGTGAAGCTTAAAAAGGAAATTGTCACCATGGGGGTTGAGGGAATCGACCCTAATGAAGTGGTTGGAACCTACGTCAAGCCTGAAGATTGGAACGACTTGATTAGTGACCCTGAAATTACTCTTGTTGATACTCGCAATTATTATGAGGTGGCGATTGGTACCTTTAAGGGGGCTCAAGATCCTCATACCACTAATTTTCGTGAGTTTCCTCAATATGTCGCAGATAACCTCGATCCGCAAAAGCATAAAAAGGTGGCCATGTTTTGTACTGGCGGAATTCGGTGTGAGAAATCGACGGCCTATTTAAAAGAGCAAGGGTTTGAAGAGGTTTATCATTTACAGGGTGGAATTTTAAAATATTTGGAAGAGGTGCCTGAAGAGAAAAGTCTGTGGGAGGGCGAGTGTTTTGTTTTTGATAATCGTGTCGCGGTTAATCACCAGCTAGCAAAAGGTTCTTATGATCAATGTCATGGCTGCCGCCATCCGATAACTGAAGACGATAAAAAATCCGAAAAATACTTAATTGGTGTGGCATGTCCGCGTTGCTACGACAGTTTAACGGATGATCAAAAATTGCGTTTTAGTGAACGTCAAAAGCAAATCGAGTTAGCTAAACGGCGCAATGAAGAACACATTGGACTATCTCCTTCTCAGTTAAGAGAGGCTAGACGTTCTAAGCAGCAAGCTAAATATACAGAAAATAAAAAATAATAATAACCTTTAGCAATATGTTGAGACTTTTGCAAAAAGGTCTCAATTAGCGATTTTCTAAACGATTGTAATCCAAAAAACCAAAAGATACCGGATTTTCTTTTTCTAAAGCGATATGTAGCTTATCGCTCTGTTGCCAAAAGTCTGGATGGGTGCGACGAATGCCAAAGCGATCGAGTAGTCTTTCATAATCTTTTTCTGTTTTCATCAACATGACTTGGTTGACAAAAGAAGCGATGAACATTCTATCGACCTTCATTAAGGCATTCGGATAAGCGCCAACGAGACCTCGAGCAATCGTTAGTGTGTTTTCACTGGGAAGTAATTTTTTGTCTTCATTAAATATCGTTGAGATGTTTAGGTGAGCGTTGTTGCGCAAAATGGTTATAAATTCACTTTCGTTATTTGTATCGCTAATTTCTACAAACGTAACCTCAGGTAAAAGTGCTGAGTTCTCCCCTGAAAAACTCGCTAGTATTTGCAGTTGTGATAGCAGAGACTTATCTTTTATTGTCTGTATGTCGTTTTCTTCTGATAGTGCGTGCGCTAACTTTTGTTTTAGTAATGAAAATAATTCTATCTTGGGATGCTCTGTTACATAATGAATATCGGGCTCTGAGTCGTGCTCAAAGCGGGGATTGATTAAATAAGCTTTGAGAATCTGATCGGCTTCTCGATACCAGTTTTCTCGCTCCTTGTTACGGTCTTGTTGTGGTAGGAATAATAAAAACGATGATTCTCCTTCCATGCGTAAAAAATCCATATGTAAGCGGGAAAGCAATTGATGTCCAATGTTGCCATAAACATCATAGCCGGCAACGAGTAAATAATGTATGCGTTCAAGAAGATGATAGCCAATCACCCATGCTGTTTGCGGTGCATTTCCAATAAGTCCTTGTTTCACGGTTGCATTGTCAAAGTTTCTGAATATCGTAAGTGCTGCATTTTTATTATGCTTGTCACCGTCCCAAATGAGATCGAGAGTAATAGGATCTGACTTGCTAAAGTTATTTGCTAAAAAACGATCTCTTAAATGAATAAAACTTTTTTCTTTTTTAGCATATTTCATCCAGTTGGATATGATATAAAGAGTATCGCCTTGAACGGAGGGTAGCTCAAGGTCTTCTATGAGTACTTGCTGAATACCCTTTAATTCATCATATTTATCATGTTCAGGGTTAATAAAAAATACCCAAAAATGATCACGAATAACATTGACTGCAGTTTGGCCACGACAGGATGCTCCTTTGATGAAGTTCATGATCGTGAATTGTGCTTCATCTAAAAGAAACTTATAGCGTGATTTTATAGGAATTTCTTGAAATATATTAAATGGATTCGCTGCGATTTTTATTCGGTGGTTTGGAAGTTTATCAATGTTATATGGAGTATCGAAAAAAAGAGATTGCCAACGTTTTTTGCGATGGCTATCTAGTAAATAGGGTAAATGTGCTTTAACGGTTCTTGTTTCTAATGAAGGAATTAAGCGGTAATAAACGCGTTTAACTCCGGGATCATCGTAAGGGTAGCGAGTTGCTATTTGATTAACGGGTTTTCCGGGAGGCGTTTTAGAGCGTACTAGTTTAAAAAATGAAAGATTGTTTTTATCAAAGTAAATATTAGCTAAAAATAAGTGTTCATAAATATAACGACTCACTAATTGCGATTTTATCGAATCTTGATTAAAAAAGTGTTCCCATTCAAGGATAGCCGCTTTATCTTTTTTATTGATATCCTGTCGTTTGGTGTACATGCCGCCTTGTTCAATCCATTGTTTTAGTATGCTTTGTTCATGGCTTGCTAAGCCCGGCAGAGCATAAGGCATTCCCCATAGTGGATGTTTCTGTTGGTACCGTCTGACTTCTCTAGGCTTAGGACATGTCTCTTGACGATTGAGCTCTAGGCTAAAGGTTTCTTCTGCTAGTTTTTTATTATTAGGTAGTGGATGATCCTCTTTTAGTTGCAGCAACTGATACATAGGGCTGCCAGCTTTGTTGGCTACAATTGTAGAGCCGTATTCATTTAAAACGGGACTAAATGATTTATTTCTCCACTGTTGAGTAGTTTGAGCATCCTCAAATAGTCGTGTTAAATCAGCTTGATAGAGTCGAGTATTGTGATAAATTTTGTTGGTATTGGTCCCTCGGTCAATACCTTCCGGTGCGGTTAATTTCAGTTGACAGGGAGCATCATAGCAGGCGTGGCAACTTACACAGCGTTTGTCGAGTATTGGTTTAACCTCGCTCCAGAAATCGATATATCCTTCAGGTAGTGTATCGAGTTCGCGCTCTTGTATGGTTGGTTTGCCAAACTGCTTCTTCAGATGACCAGTAGGGATCACCGCACAACCCGACAGTATAAGTATGATGATTGTCAGGGTGTATTTCTGTAGTGGGTTCATACGAAAGTATTATTTTTAGTACTGCGTTTCCGGCATATATACAGTTAATCCGTCGAGGTCTTCACTAACGGTTATCTGGCAGCTGAGTCGGCTATTGGGTTTGGGTGCACTGCATGCTTGAATCATCTCCAGTTCAGTGTCCTCGGCTTTTCCTACTTTATCTAGCCATGTTTCTTCAACATAGCAATGACAGGTCGCACAACTCATTACGCCACCACATTCACCAACAATACCATCAATCATATTTTCAACGGCACCATTCATAACACTATTGCCAATAGGAACATCCGCTTCAAACATATCACCTGAGTGATTGACATAAAATATCAGCGGCACAGTAGGGTTCTCCACGTAAAGCGTTTAGAATGCGAATAGTAAAGCAATTGATGCTCTAATTCTATTAGTCTCAAATTTAGCAGTGATCTTGATATGAATAATTCTCACGAAAATACTTTACCTTTAGGGCGCTATCGACACTATAAAGGTGGTGAATACGACGTGGTTTCTGTCGCTCAACACAGTGAAACGCGAGAGCTTTTGGTGGTCTATCGCTGTCTTTATGATAATGGATCATGGTGGGTAAGACCGTTAAATATGTTTTGTGAAACCCTAGTGATTGATGGCGAGGTCAGCGCCCGTTTTGAGTTTATAGGTAGTATTGATGATGTCGACTAAGTTACAAGATGGTGATAATAAGTTACAAGATGATTATAAGTGGATGCAAAAAGCCTTATTGCAAGCTAAAAAAGCAGAGGCATTAGGTGAGGTTCCCGTTGGAGCTATTGTGGTACTTAATAATCAAGTGATAGGCGAAGGCTTTAACCAATCTATCCATAATTCTGATCCCACTGCACATGCTGAAATTGTTGCGTTACGAGATGCCGCTACAAAAGTAAAGAATTATCGTTTGATAGGGGCAACGCTTTATGTGACGTTGGAACCTTGTACTATGTGTACAGGTGCTCTTGTTCATAGTCGGATACAACGTTTAGTTTATGGGACAAAAGAACCCAAAGCGGGTGTTGTATCTAGCCAAGCAGAATTGTTGGATGCCCCTTATTTGAATTACCGTGTAGCATTTACTGGTGGTGTCTGTGAGCAGCAGTGCAGTGAGTTAATTAGTGAGTTTTTCCTGCGACGCAGGGAGGATAAAAAAAACAAACGGGATTAAAGTTTTTTGTCATTGAAATTTTTAGTGTTAACTAAAGCGGTGAAAGTTCTCCATTTTTGATTCGGGAAAAGTTTAAAGGTTCTATTTCATTTTGTAATTCTAAGGCTAGGCGGCGCTGTTCCGACTCATGGTGCCATACCAAAATATTGTAATAGTTGCGAATATTTTCAACATAGCTAACGGGTTCGTAGCCACGTGCGTAACCGTGTTTGGTTTTTTTGTAGTATTTCTTTTTGCTTAGTAATGGCAAGCGTTCTTTAACATCGTCCCATAAATCTGGATTTCCACCCTGTTGCGCAGTAATGATTCGAGCATCTTCTAAATGTCCTAGGCCTACATTGTATGCAGCTAGAGCCATCCATAATCTGTCGGGATTTTGAACGCGATCAGGCAGGCTTTCAAGCCGTTGTTGGAGATATTTTGCCCCGCCATAAATGCTTTGCAAGGGGTCAGTGCGATCTTCTATGCCAAGTGCTTTAGCTGTGCTACTGGTTAACATCATTAAGCCACGCACGCCAGTATAGGATTTTGCTTTTGGATTCCAGTGGGATTCTTGATAACTAATGGCTGCAAGGAACAACCAATCCATGTTGAATTCTTCTGCGGTTTGACGAAAAAGTTGCTCCCATTTTGGCAGGCGTTTATCAATATGTGTTGATAGCGTTAGGGCGCCACCAATATCCAGAGAGAGGGTTCCCGCGGCCGATTGCGTGTAACTCGATTCAGTGATGAAGGGGCTACCCGTCGCCAACTCGATTCGTCCCGAGTTGATCCA
>JBNKUQ010000093.1:0-11946 GCA_050298695.1 Cellvibrionaceae bacterium | reverse complement strand
TCCCTCCGCTACAAACAATGGAATTGTTAATCTTTGATATATTATGGGTTGGTGTTATTTTACTAGCAGCCGCGATCTGCCAGACTTGATCAATACCGGTTTGGCTCAATGCAGAGCAAGTCATGACTTTCGGTTGCCAAAAATCATTGTGACTCAATAAACTCAAGGCTTGTTGATAATGCCCCCGAGCTTGTTCCGCAAACACTTTTAAATCGCCATCCGCCTTATTGACGACTAAGGCATCCGCCAATTCAATAATCCCCTTTTTGATACCTTGTAATTCATCTCCCGTATTTGGCTGCATAAGCACGAGAAAAAAATCCACCATTCCTGCTACTTCGTATTCAGACTGCCCTACACCTACCGTCTCAACAATAATGACATCAAAGCCCGCTGCCTCACATAACAATACGGACTCCCGAGTTTTGTGGGCAACACCGCCTAACTCACCCGCCGTGGGCGAAGGCCGGATAAAAGTATTCTCCTCGCGAGACAATTGCGCCATGCGTGTTTTATCCCCCAAGATACTCCCACCAGAAAGAGGAGAACTGGGATCCACAGCCAGCACCGCAATTTTCTTCCCTTGACTAATCAGGTGTAAACCAAAGCTTTCAATAAAGGTGGATTTACCCACGCCAGGTATACCCGAGATACCAATACGAATACTATTGCCAGAAAAAGGGATTGCCTGCTCCAAAAGTGCCTGAGCTGCTTGCTGATGCTCTGAGTGCTGACTTTCCACTAAAGTAATTGCCTTAGCCAAGGCTCTACGGTCACCCCGGAGTAAGGCAGTTAAACGGGTTTCTACCATCGCTAACGCTGACTCAATACCGTCAATATTTGACTTGCCGCATCGGGGATAGGTGTTCCAGGGCCAAAAATGCCTTGAACGCCAGCATCATATAAAAATGGATAATCCTGCTCTGGAATAACCCCACCCACAATCACGATTATATCGTCCGCACCCTGCTGCTTTAATGCAGCGATTAACGCCGGAATTAAGGTTTTGTGCCCAGCAGTTTGCGAGGAAACCCCCACAATATGGACATCGCTTTCAATGGCTTGCCTCGCCACTTCTTCTGGCGTAGAAAACAGGGGGGACAAATCAATATCAAAACCAATATCAGCAAATGCCGTCGCAATCACTTTAGCGCCACGATCATGCCCATCCTGCCCCATTTTGCACACTAGCATACGTGGCCGACGCCCCTGTTTTTCAATAAAGCGATCAATCTCATTGCGAATTGTCATCCAGCTTTCATCCTTTTGATAAGCATGGCTATATACCCCGGAAACAGTTTGTGCTTGTGCGCTAAAGCGCCCATAAACAGATTCGAGCGCTGAAGAAATTTCTCCTAAGGTCGCGCGAGCACGCGCAGCGTCAATACTCAGGGCCAATAAATTGCCCTCGCCAGATTCAGCCGCTTGCTGTAATGCGGCTAGGCACTCAGTCACTTTAGCGCTATTTCGTTGTGCCTTAATCCGTTCAATCCGAATAATTTGAGAGGAGCGAACCTGTGCATTATCGATATATAAGGCATCAACTTGTGTTTTCTCTGCGGGCTGGTATTTGTTAACGCCCACGATGACATCTTCCCCCCGATCAATGCGCGCTTGTTTGCGGGCAGAAGCCTCTTCAATTTTTAACTTTGGCTGACCACTCTCTACAAACTTGGCCATTCCACCTTGCGCCTCTATTTCTGCAATCACTTCCCAGGCTTTATCGGCTAAGTCTTGTGTGAGGCTCTCCATCATGTAAGAGCCACCCCATGGGTCGACAACATCGGTAACCCCGGTTTCTTCCTGAAGAATTAGTTGTGTATTGCGAGCAATACGAGCGGCAAATTCACCAGGCAAAGCAATCGCCTCATCAAAGGAATTTGTGTGTAGCGATTGTGTACCGCCAAACACAGCCGCCATCGCTTCTATCGTAGTCCTGACGATATTATTGTAAGGATCCTGCGCCGCCAGCGACCAGCCCGATGTTTGCGAGTGGGTGCGCAGTATACTGGATTTTGGATTTTGCGGATTAAATTCACTCACAATTCGCGACCATAGCAAACGTGCTGCTCGCAACTTGGCAATTTCGGTATAGAAGTTCATACCGATACCCCAAAAAAAAGAAAGTCGCGGTGCAAAATCATCAATCGCCAAGCCCGCCGCTAGAGCAGTGCGAATGTATTCCTTGCCATCCGCCAAAGTATAGGCCATTTCCAACACGGCATCGGCACCGGCCTCTTGCATATGGTAGCCAGAAATAGAAATACTATTAAAACGCGGCATCATTTTTGAGCAGTAGGCAATTATGTCCCCCACTATTTTCATAGAGGGCGCTGGCGGATAGATATAGGTATTACGCACCATGAATTCTTTGAGGATATCATTCTGAATCGTACCAGAGAGTTGATGCTGATCAACACCCTGCTCTTCAGCAGCGACAATGTAACTAGCCAACACAGGAAGTACCGCCCCATTCATGGTCATGGAAACAGACACCTGATCAAGCGGGATTCCCTCAAAAAGGATTTTCATATCTTCAACGGAATCAATGGCAACACCCGCCTTACCCACATCACCGACAACTCGAGGGTGATCGGAGTCATAGCCCCGGTGGGTTGCTAAATCAAAGGCAACCGATACCCCTTGCGCACCACCCTCCAGGGCTTGACGATAAAAAGCATTGGATGCCTCTGCCGTTGAAAAACCGGCATACTGACGAATCGTCCATGGTCGGCCGGCATACATGCTCGCTTGAGGGCCACGAACATAGGGAGGAAAACCTGGCAGGGTATCGGTGTACGGCAAGTCACTTAAGTCGGCTTGAGTATATAAAGGCTTGAGGGATATTCCCTCTGGAGTTAACCTGGCGTTAACATCCAACTTTCCGTGTTTGGCGACCAACTGCTCCCATGCATCGAGATTGGCTGATGTCAGTGTATCGGCAGATTTTTGTTTACTCATAGTATTGTTATTCTGTTGCGGGCTGGTTTAATTCTATGAGTACTCCATCACAAGACTTAGGGTGAATAAAAATAACCTGACAACCATGGGCACCCAACTGCGGCGCCTCACTTAAAAACTGGTAACCCTTTTCACGCAAACGCGCGATATCAGCGTCTAAATCGTCAGAACGAAAGCACAAATGGTGAAGACCACCACCCCGCTTTTCAAGGTATTTTGCAATGGGACCCTGCCCATTAAACGGATGCACTAATTCAATACTCGTCTTATCCAGTGGGAAAAATGCTGTTGAGGTTTTAGCCTCAAGCACATCCTCATTACCAGCAAAGTTTAAGCCAAAATCTTCGGCAAAGCGCTGAATGGCTTTTGCGAGATCTGGAACAGCAATTGCGATATGATCTAAGCCGGTAATCATTATGTAAACTCACTAGGGACACCCGATAAATATGGCGCATAATAGTATCAGATGAAGGAGAAGCTGTCTTGGCAGCATTTATTAACACGGGATTAGCACTTGCACAATATAACTGCCTACACAAGTGATTATCCTATTTGGCGGGCTGGTGGTGCACCGTAATTTGTTGAAACGGTATAACCCAACCTTCCTTATTCGCCACTTCAACGGAAGCTTTTTGAATCAGACGCTTAATATTGAAATAACTGGCAGCCTGCCCCCCTGAAAAAGAAGCGATCACTTTAAAATCCAGAGACGATGCCGATGCATTGTCGAACTCTATACTAAGATAAGTATTGTCCTCAGCATACTCAGATCCAGAGATAGCCGCTTCGATAGCGGCTTTATATGTTGACAAGATGGTGCCTGTAATTTCATTTTGGTGCTGATAATCAAAACCAAAAATCTCATAAACCGTAAAGCCTTCGCGAGAGAGATTGCGAGGACGTCGCGACAGAAAATCAGCAATTTGATAAGTATAAATTGAGCCACCCAAATCTACTTCAACAATGTCAGGCGTTTGCCTGATTACCTTACCATAGACTTCATCTTCCAAAAAAATGACATCGCCAACCTGAGTTGGAAACCATGGCTCATCATCGTGATAGGGGCGCGAACTACAGCTAACAATCTCTGAAAGAGGCACTCGTAAGTGGCCATGTAACGCGGGGTTGTGTAGTCGCGTATGCACATTTAGACGAGCAATCTTCCAAGGCAGACCATTAAGCATAATACGTTCACCTTGTCGAATAGAGCCCATATTTAACATTGTTTTTATTTCGACAAAATAACTGGGCAAGGTATGCTTTAACGCCAACACAAGACCAACAATAATTAAAAAAGATAAAACTAACAGTAACCACTCTGAAAAACTGTAAAGTACGACAAAATAAGTGATAAGAGCCAATAGCACTCCAAGCACCACTCGACCAACGACAATGGCGCGTTCGGCAAAAACTGTTTTTTCTGGGTTTTTGTTAACGATGATCTTTATAAAGATGAGAGATATCAAACGAATCGCTTGATATACAAAAAACGCTGCAAAAATAGCACTAAAAAAGTTTAAAACAATCTTAAAAATAATATTTAAAAAAATGTCACCCAGCGTGGTCCAAATGGGGCTTTCTTGCTTTTGTATATTTTCCAATTCATTTTTGAGCAAAGACAGCTTTTGCTTAGCTGTATCGGCTCTCGACATCGCCGTTCCCAACAGTGACTTTAATTCTTTTCTAGCCTCTGCATTTTCCACCTTATCTAAATTTGACTGTAGAGTCTTTGCCGCTTTACTTAATTCGATCTCACGTTTTTTCCAAAACTCAATATCAGATTGTAATTTTTCAACAGCGCGAGGGCGCTCACTTAGCTCACGTAATTGATCCAGAAAAGGCTCAAAAATCAGCTCCAAGTCTTTGCGCCAATCAAATTCACGCTTAACCACAGGAGGCTCATCAAACAACGCGGCACCACCCGTGGAAAGCGTAACAATCTGATCTCTCAAACCGCTAATTACATCCTCTATAGAGGCCAATTCTTGCTCTAACTGCTTTTTAGTGACGGGATCTTGCTCCCTTGAAATATCACGAAACAATACCTTTTTTTGCTTTTCTTTTTCAGTTAACGCTTGCTTTAAACCTAACAACTCCTCCTCAAATGTAGGAATAGCCTCAACAGCATTTTCATCTCCCTGAGCATAAACAGGGGAAGCGAAAGCCAACCAAACATAAAAAAGAACAAAGAAAATATCGTGAAATTTACGTCGCATAATTGTCGCCGAGATAACTGACCAAGCAAAAATAAGTAAAGGGCATGTATTAAGATATGGTCTTTATACATGCCCTAAGCTCGGCTAGTTTACCACAAGCAGAGAAACAGACTCCCTAGGATGCTTTATCCATATAACTTCGCTTCAACGGTTTAGGGTCAACAAAGTCATAACCAAGCGCCTCTGCAACCGGCGCATTCGTCACTTGCCCTCTACAAACATTAAGTCCCCTGAGAAAATGAATATCAGAACCCAGTGCTTGCTGCCAACCCTGATCTGCCAACTTGATGATGTAGGGCAAAGTCGCATTATTCAATGCCAAAGACGCTGTTCTTGCAACACCTCCCGGCATATTCGCGACACAATAATGGACAACACCATCGACTATGTAGGTTGGCTCCTGATGTGTTGTTGGCTTAGACGTTTCAAAACACCCACCCTGATCAATAGCCACATCGACAACAACGGAACCCTTTTTCATCCCTCGAATCATTTCCCTTGTCACCAATTTGGGGGCCGCCGCCCCTGGAATTAAAACTGCGCCGATAACCAGGTCGGCATCAATCACATACTGCTGCAAAGTTTCATTATTGGAATAGACACACTGAGCACGTGAGTCAAATTGGCGATCCAGGCGCCGCAATGAATCGATATTATTATCGAGAATCGTGACGCTAGCCCCTAGACCTATTGCCATCTGAGCCGCATTAGCACCAACGACACCACCACCAATAATCACGACTTTAGCAGGAGCAACTCCAGGGACTCCTGCCAGCAGAACTCCACTACCGCCCTGAGCTCGCTCCAAACAATGCGCACCCGCCTGCACCGACATGCGCCCAGCCACTTCAGACATTGGAGCCAGTAATGGAAGCTGCCCCGTATCAGAGGTAATAGTTTCATAGGCGATACAAACAGCATGACTGTCAATTAAATCTACTGCTTGCTTTGCATCTGGCGCAAGATGCAAATAAGTAAACAGCACTTGCTCTGGACGCAACATCGCGCGCTCCTGCGCCTGGGGTTCTTTTACTTTTACGATCATATCGGCTTCAGCAAAAACCTGTTCCGCCGAGTCTGCAATAGACGCTCCCACAGCAAGATAGTCACTATCTTCAAAGCCAATACCCTGGGCCGCATTTGCTTGTACAAGAACCTCATGTTTTCTGCGAGTTAATTCCGCCACTGATGCCGGAGTCATTCCCACGCGATACTCATGATTCTTAATCTCTTTAGGTACACCGATTTTCATGTTCGTTTCCAATCTCATTAGGTTGATATTTGTGAGAAAAAGTATAACTTTAGTGTAGAGTGCAAATTACTTTAAATGAGCAAAAATGTAGTTATATAGACTTTAATTTTACGTTTAAATAGTCAATAACGCTAAAAATGACAATAATCATAAGAGGTGGCAATTTTGAATCACACAAAGTCAGATCAACTGGATAAAATCGATCGAAACATTTTGAGGGTACTACAGAAAAATAGTCGAATATCTAATATCGAACTTGCCAAAGAAGTGGGCCTCAGCCCCACCCCCTGCCTGAAACGCACTAAACGCTTAGAGAATATCGGCTGTATTCGCGACTACACCATCAAAATCAACCCCGCTTTTGTTGATGCCTCATTACTGGTCTTTGTCGAAATTAGACTCGAAAGAACTTCCCGCCACGTATTTGGAGACTTTCGCCAACAAGTACAAAAGCTTCCTGAGATCATGGAATGCCATCTTGTCTCCGGAGATTTTGACTATCTACTAAAAGCACGCGTTTCTGATATGAATGCTTATAGAAAACTACTCGGCGAGACCTTACTATCATTACCACACGTTAATTCAACTCGCTCCTATATGGTGATGGAAGAAGTAAAAGAAAGTGGACTGTTCAATATTATTGAACCCGAAAAAGCGCGGCAGTGATAGAAAATTTCTTTGAAGAAAGAAAAAATTTTCCACAAAATAGACAAGCGAATAAACAATAATTTTTAAATGGAATGCAAAATTATAAAAGCGCCTTTTTCATCAAAACCATTGAGATTTAGTAAAATATTTTAGCAACACCACTGCGGAAAATTATTCCCTGAGGAATTTTTTTAAAAAAAATATAACGTAGGTTATAGTCAAAAAAATTGGTTATATATATAAAATATTTAAGGCTAAAAAAAGTGACAACACGTATAATGATAAAATAATTTATAAGCAAAAAATTATTTTTTATTATGCAACAAGATTTCTGTCTAAACCTTCGACTTATCTGTAGCCGCTATCGATCCATCGCAGATGTCTGCAGACGACTAGGACTCAACCGCTCTCAATTCAATCGCTATCTAAACGGTAGAAGCAAGCCCTCAGTTAATTCTCTAAGAAAAATTTGCAGCTTTTTTGATATCTCAGAGCATGAAATTTATCTTTCTCACGAAAAATTTAAAACACTAGTACATCCATACTCAAATAGCGATAACGCACAAATACTTGGAAAAACGACAGATATCATCCATCTATCTAAACTCAACAAAAACAACAACGATAGCATTAAAAATTATTGCGGCTACTATCATGAATATCGACGAGACACTTTATCTGGAGAAAAAATAGTAAAATCTCTTGTTTGTATGGAACAAATAAATAAGAAAATTTACTACCAGCGATTAAAGAGAGAATTTAGCAGCAATAACCCAACTATAAATTATTCAAAATATTGCGGTATTGTTCATTTCCTTAAAGATCGAATATTTATGAATGACTACAACTCGCTCGCAAGTAACGAGATAACTCAGACAATTTTATTCCCGTCACGGAGCAATGAGATAAAAATCTTAAACGGCTTAACCATGTGTCTAAACAACGACGAGGAAAGAAAACCTTATTGCAGCAAAACCGTTTTAGAATATCTTGGTGAATCCACTGATAAAATTAAAGCCTTGAAGGAATGCCGCCCCTACACCCCTTCAGAATTAGAAAATGAAGATAAAAGAGAGATACTAAGCCTCTTAGAAGAATAAAACGGAAGAAAATTGGCAAAAAAAGGGTGACTTAAAGCATAAGCCACCCTTTATGGACAATCACGAATCATAATTAATGATCGAGAATTTGGCTCAAGAATAACTGCAAGCGATCAGTTTGAGGATTGTTAAACATTTCATCTGGCGTATTCTGCTCAACGATTTCACCCGCGTCCATAAATATAACTCGATCTGCCACCTTTTTCGCAAAGCCCATTTCGTGAGTTACACACAGCATTGTCATACCCTCATCGGCAAGCTCAACCATCACATCAAGCACCTCTTTGATCATCTCAGGATCCAGTGCTGAAGTCGGCTCATCAAACAACATAATTTTAGGGTTCATACAAAGAGAGCGAGCAATCGCTACACGCTGCTGCTGCCCACCCGATAACTGTCCTGGAAACTTTGATGCCTGCTCAGGAATCTTAACTCGCTCAAGATATTTCATTGCAGTTGCTTCAGCTTCATCTTTAGGTTTTTTTTGCACCCAAATAGGGCCTAAAGTTAAGTTTTCCAAAATCGTTAAATGAGGGAACAAATTAAAATGCTGAAACACCATACCCACTTCACGACGAATGGCCTCAATATTCTTCACATCATCAATCATTTCAACGCCATTAACAACGAGTGATCCACGCTGAAACTCTTCAAGGCGATTGATACAACGAATAGTTGTTGACTTACCCGAACCAGAGGGACCGCAGATAACAATTTTCTCGCCTTTGGTAACGGTAAGATTGATATCTTTTAAAACGTGAAAATTGCCATACCACTTGTTCAAGTCTTTAATAACAATGACATTTTCTTCAGATTGATTTGTGGACTCTTTAATTTCTGTGTTCACAAGGAATTCCTCTTAAATATTAACGTTTGTGCCCAGTTTCTAACTTGCGCTCTAGCGATGCACTCATTTTTGACATGCTAAAACAACACACCCAAAAAACGGCTGCAACAAAAACATAACCCTCAGGCGCATGACCACCTAACCAGAAAGAGTTCGTTAGAGCCGATTGTAACGTCGTTAGGACTTCGAACAAGCCGATCAAAATAACAAAGGTAGTATCTTTAAATAAAGAAATGAAAATACTAACGATATTAGGAATAGATATTTTTAGTGCTTGAGGCAGAATGATGAGACGCATCTTTTGCCAATAACCTAGACCCAGCGAATCAGCCGCCTCATACTGGCCTTGTGGAATAGCCTGCAAACCACCACGCACAACTTCCGCCATATAAGCGGACTGAAACAAAGTGATCGCGATAAAAGTACGCAACAGCTTGTTAACTTCAGCACCTTCAGGAAAGAAAAAAGGTAGCATTACCGAACCCATAAAGAGCAAGGCCAGCAGCGGAACCCCTCTAAAGAATTCGATACACACGACACAAACACTACGAATAAAACCCATTTCTGAACGGCGCCCTAAGGCCCAAACAATACCTAAGGGGAGAGAGGCCACGATACCGGCAGAGGCAAGAAAGATATTGAGCATAAAACCGCCCCACTCATCCGTCCCCACATAAGTCAACCCCAATAAACGGCCATCAAGCACTATTGCACAGACTAAAGGGTAAGAGATAATCAGCCAGATACCAATTTTTTTACGCACTTCCTGGGGCAAGACATATTGAGCCGTAATAATTACGGGCAACAAAAAGAAGCACAAATTAATACGCCAAAGCTGCTCATCAGGGTAAGAGCCATAGAAAAATTGTTGTAGCCAAGCACCAATAAATACCCAACAAGCCCCCTCTTTTGAACAGTCATCCTGCGATGAGCCCGCCCAGTCCGCCGACCAAAAGACCCAATCAAAAATGGGGGGGAAAATTGTGACAACAAAAGCTATACCTAATAATGTAACAATACTATTGCCAAGGGATGAGAATAAATTCTCTTTAAGCCAGGCAACGGGTCCGATGATATCGGCTGGCGCTGGCTGTGAAGGTAAAGGTTTAAATTCTTTCACACGCTACTCCTACTTTCTTTCAACAAGCGCCACTTTGGCATTGACAACATTCATCACAAACGAAACCAAAAGGTTGACTAGCAAGTAAACCGCCATGGTCATAGACATTATCTCAATAGCTTGCCCTGTTTGGTTTAGGGTGGTGCCCGCAAATACACTAAATAACTCAGGATAACCAATGGCCGTGGCCAAAGTAGAGTTTTTAATTAAGTTTTGGTACTGGCTGTTAAGCTGGGGAATAATTACTCGCATCGCCTGAGGAACAATAATCAACATGAGTATGCGCCCCTCTCTCAAGCCTAAACTTCTAGCTGCCTCTGTCTGTCCATGAGCAACTGATTGCACACCAGCACGGACCGCCTCACCAATAAATGAGGCCGTATAAATTGACAATGCTAAAGTTAAAGCCATTAGCTCCGGAATAAGATTAATACCACCAGAAAAGTTAAAACTAGAGAACTCAGGATAGTCCAAAGTAAATGGGAAACCAGTCACCAACAAAGCAAGGAAAGGCAAGCCAAAAAAAATGCCTAAACTCGCCCAAAACATAGGAAATTGTTCACCAGTCAAATTTTGGCGCTTTTTGGCCCAATGACGAAGAACAAAAATTGCAATAATGGCAACAACAATAGACGCATGAACCAACCATGAACCACTACCACCAACCAATGCAGGAAAATACAGACCCCGAACATTAAGAAATATAGCCTCGCCGATACTTAGACTTTCTCTAGCATCAGGCAAAGCCGCTAAGACGGCAAAGTACCAAAAGTAAATTTGAAGCAATAAAGGAATATTGCGAAACAATTCAACATAAGCCATTGCCAAACGATTCAAAAGCCAATTTTGAGACAGCCGAGCAATACCTATAAAGAAGCCAAGCACCGTAGCCACGATGATACCCAACGCAGAAACCAGCAAGGTATTTAGCAAGCCGACAATAAATGTCCTGCCATAGGTGTCGGAAGGCTCAAATGAAATCAGCGTCATTAATATATCAAAACCGGCAGTATCGCCAAGAAAATCAAAACCACTCTTAATTCCAAGAGCCTCTAAGTTAGCAAGAGTGTTGCCAACTATCGTCAGCAAAAAATAAGCGAGGCCCGCCAATAATAAAAGCTGATAGAGAACGGAACGGTTACGAGGATTGTTAAAAAAGGACGGTTTTGCTTTTTCAGACTGCGCTGAAACTGTTATATTATTCGACATATAAGATACCCAAAGACAAAACAAATGGGAGGCTTAACCTCCCATTTTTATCAAGTAAAAATACGATTAACGTATAGGTGGAGAGTATAAAATTCCGCCATTGTTCCATTGGGCATTAAGACCACGAGATATTTTCAATGGAGAACCTGCGCCAACATTGCGCTCAAAGACTTCACCATAGTTACCAACCTGCTTAACAATGTTTAGCGCCCAATCAGCTGACAAACCTAATTTTGCACCAGCATCACCCTCGGAGCCCATCAAACGCTTCTGAGAAGGGTTACCTGTTTTTTGCAGCTGCTCAGCATTGCCGCTATCAACACCCAAGAATTCAGCTTCAATCAACGCATTTAATGTCCATTTAACAATATTGAACCAAGCATCATCACCTTGGCGCACAACAGGTCCTAGAGGTTCTTTCGAAATAACTTCTGGCAATACAATCGCATCAGCAGGGTTTTTCAAACCTAAACGCAAAGCATATAGCTGAGACTGATCAGAAGTCAGTACGTCACAACGACCACTTTCGAAACCGCCACGAGTTTGATCTGAGGTATCAAAAGTAACCGCTTTATACTTCATGCCCTTGGTAC
>JBNKUQ010000092.1:0-12041 GCA_050298695.1 Cellvibrionaceae bacterium | reverse complement strand
TCCTGCTTGTCGTGGCCAAGGAACGATTATTAAAGACCCTTGTGGAGATTGTCGTGGCCAAGGGCGAATCGAAGAGACCAAAACCTTATCCGTTAAAGTTCCTCCTGGTGTGGATTCCGGTGATCGCATACGCTTGTCGGGCGAGGGTGAAGCCGGACCTGCTGGTGGAGTGACGGGTGATCTTTACGTCCAAATTGCGGTGAAGCCCCATGATATCTTTGAGCGAGATGGTGCAAATTTGTATTGTGAAGTACCGATCAATTTCGCTGATGCGGTCTTAGGTGGTGAGCTTGAAGTGCCGACACTGGATGGGCGTGTTAAATTAAAAGTGCCTGCCGAAACGCAAACAGGAAAAATGTTTCGCTTGCGAGGAAAGGGTGTCACACCGGTTAGAGGGAGCACGAAAGGCGATTTACTCTGTCGAGTTGTTGTGGAAACTCCGGTTAACTTATCCGGTAAACAAAAAGAATTACTGCGTGAATTTCAAGCGTCCTTAGAAGGTAAAAAACAATCCCCTCGTCAAAATACTTGGTTCGAGGGTATGAAAGATTTCTTTAGCTAAAAAATCCTTCTAAGTTTGTTGCTATCAAATGACTTTAAAAGAATACACCGAGATAATATAGATTTATTTACTGATTCCAGCGATTGGCAATTGCTCCTGCATTGCTCAAAGTACCCTACATCCGTGTAGGGCAAGGCGGGAATCCAGACTTAAAGCAGCCTCGATAACACTGGATCCTCGTCTGCACGGGGATGACAGAAAACTTTTTAATTATTTCAACAAATCAGGGTAAAACTATGCCAACAAGAATAGCGGTAACAGGCGCTGCTGGTCGGATGGGAAAAATGTTAATCGAAGCGATTGCAGTGTCGAAAACAGCAGAGCTAACGGCGGCTATTGAACGCCCCGAATCTTCATTGATTGGTTCTGATGCCGGTGAGCTTGCAGGTATCGGAAAAAATGGCGTCACTGTTGTTGCAAACCTAGAATCCGTTATCGATCAGTTTGATGTGCTAATTGATTTTACCGCCCCTCAAGCAACGATTAACAATACCCAGTGTTGTGCTAAACATGGAAAAGGTATCGTTATTGGTACGACGGGTTTCTCAGCTGAAGAATTGGCGGAGTTGGAATCGTTGCAATCTCAGTTAGCGATGATCAAAGCGGCTAACTACAGCACGGGCGTTACACTATCGCTGAAATTATTAGAAATGGCAGCAGAAGTGTTGGGGGATGATGTCGATATTGAAATTGTTGAAGCCCATCATCGTCATAAAGTTGATGCGCCTTCTGGCACTGCTTTAGCGATGGGCGAAGCAATTGCCAATACGCTTGACCGCGATCTGGCTAAGGTTGCTGTTTATGGTCGAGAAGGTCAAACGGGTGCACGTGATCGAGACACTATTGGTTTTGCCACAGTCCGTGGTGGTGATGTTGTTGGTGATCATACCGCTATGTTTATGGCGGATGGTGAGCGTTTGGAAATTACACACAAAGCTTCTAGTCGTATGGCCTTTGCTCGCGGTGCCGTACGTGCTGCAGCCTGGTTGATGGGTAAAAATAAAGGTCTTTACTCTATGCGAGATGTTTTAGGCTTATAGTTTCCTTTTTCTCCGTAACGCTGCCTAAATGGTGAAGCCATGATGCATGTGCTTGTATTGGGTGCTGGAGTAGTTGGTGTTAGTTCGGCCTATCAGCTCGCTAAACAAGGTTGTCGAGTCACCCTTATTGATCGAGCTGAACAAGCCGGTATGGGCTCCAGTTATGCTAATGGTGGGCAGCTCTCTTATCGCTATCGTACGCCCATTGCTAATCCCGGCGTGCTTCTTCAGTTGCCCAAAATTTTATTAGGGCTCGATCCTGCCTTTAAAATCTACCCCTCAAAAGATTTATCTTTTTATCAATGGTGTCTACGTTACCTATTAAGCGCTATGCCAAGTGCATCTCAGCATTCCGCTCAAGTCATGAAAGCCTTAGGCGCAATGGCCAAGGGCGTATTGTCTGAGGCTGTTCGCGAAACAAATATTCAATTTGATTACCGCTCGCAAGCAGGAAAGCTTTATCTATTATATGAAGAAGCTGCTATGGCTAAAGCGCAAATAGACGAGTGCACAGAACTTTGGCCTAGAGAAAAATTACTAAAACTTTTGCCCTCACTTAACGCGAATAGCAATATGGTGGGCGCACTATATGATAAGGACGAAGAGGCGGGAGATTGTCGCCAGTTTTGTTTGCAATTACTGGCATTTATGCAGGCTAATTTCAATGTCAGTTTTGTGTCTGGGGCAAATATTCAGTCGCTTAAGGTTTCTAATCAAAAAATTGCAGGTGTTGTTACGGATAAAGGTTTGGTAGAAGGTGATGCCTATGTTCTAACAATGGGGCCGCAAAGTGCCGCCTTAGCTAAAACCATCGGTATTAAATTACCGATTTATCCCATGAAGGGTTACAGTGTGACAGTTCCTGCAAAAGGTGCTTGTTCGGATATTTCTATTACGGATTACAAAACTAAAACCGTTTATTGCAAGCTGGGAGAGCGATTGCGAATAGCAGGCTTTGCTGAATTTTCGGGTTATTCCACTGAAGTAAAGCAAAGCCGAATTCGTTGCTTATTGAATAATGCGCGATCATTACTCCCGGAGGCTGGTGACTATGATCAAGTCTTGGATGCATGGTGTGGTTTACGCCCTGCAACGCCGGATAGTTTGCCTATTGTAGATCAATCGATATATAGCAATTTATATCTCAATGTGGGGCATGGTATGTTGGGATGGACTTATGCAATGGCAGCGGCGGATATTATCGCGCGCATTATTTTAAGCCATGAAAATAAACTAGATTGTTCTTATTTGTCTTTGTCACGATTTTAGAAAGTGAAAAGCTTGTGGTCAAATTACCTCAAGCGTTAATCAATGGAAATAACCTTGTCAGCTTGAGTAGCATTTTCAATCATTTTTGTAGTTTCTTCCGTGCTAGCTGCCTTTCCTAAAAAGTACCCTGGTAGAGGTTTGCACCCAACTTCACTAGCAGCTCTAAGGATTTTAAATCGGTTACACCTTCAGTCATCACTTATAAGCCAAGAGATTGGATGGCAGTTTAGATTTATCCAGAGCCTTGGATAAAAGCAAGTCAGCGGTAGACAGATTGCCCTTATCTGGCGTAAAATGCTGCTCCAGCCAAAGAGGGGTTCTATTAATGTAAACCCTTCCAAAAAGCGAGGTGAATACGGTACTTAACAGAATTATCGTCCATTCATCTCGCTTTTTTATGACCTGCTATTTGTGATGCTAACCCTTATAACTTGGGTTAATTTAGAACTAACAATCACTATTGATGGTGCTAAATAACTGTCAGATAGTCTAGGTCTAACAAATACTCATTTTATTATCGCCTCTACTATACGTAGTAGAGGCTACTGGTGCGCCGGTAGTCGGGGCCGCTACAGCATAGGAGAAACTTTTGACTGGTAGAAATGATGACGCCTTAGCGAGTGTACTGACTAGCTATAGTCGAAAACCCGCACTGCTAGTTTTGGCCGATGGGAGTGTTTTTCGAGGGACATCAATCGGGGCTGATGGGATAACCGTAGGTGAAGTGGTTTTTAATACGGCAATAACCGGTTATCAAGAAATACTCACCGATCCTTCCTATGCTAAGCAAATTGTGACACTGACTTATCCTCATATAGGGAATGTCGGTGTTAATAAGGAAGATGAAGAGTGTGCCTCTATTTGGTCCGCGGGCTTGGTGGTCAGAGATTTTCCAGCACTTGCGAGCAATTTTCGTAGTCAGCAGTCGCTGGATGTTTATTTAAAAACGCGGAATATTATTGGTATTGCTGATATCGATACTCGCAGGTTGACAAAAATACTGAGGGAACAAGGCGCGCAGAATGGCTGTATCATTGCCGGAGATCAAGTCGATGAAGCCGAGGCCTTGGCTGCTGCGCAAAATTTCCAGGGGCTTAAAGGCTTGGACCTTGCGAAAGAGGTCACCGTTGCGGATAGCTATGCTTGGGAAGAGGGCAGCTGGGCCTTAGGTAGAGGCTTTCAAAAACCAGCGGCTAAAGTATACAAAGTGGTTGCGTATGACTTTGGTGTCAAACGTAATATCCTGCGCATGTTGGCGGATCGCGGCTGTGATCTAACGGTTGTGCCAGCTCAGACACCCGCAGAAGAAGTATTGGCCATGGAGCCTGATGGTATTTTCCTCTCTAATGGTCCTGGTGACCCAGAACCTTGCGACTATGCCATTGCAGCGATTCGCACTTTCCTTGAAGAAGAAATCCCCATTTTTGGTATTTGTCTTGGCCACCAATTGTTGGCCCTGGCCAGTGGTGCTAAAACGGTAAAAATGAAATTTGGACACCATGGTGGTAATCACCCCGTGCAAGATTTAGCAAGCGGCCACGTAATGATCACCAGTCAAAACCATGGTTTTGCTGTAGATGAATCGTCACTGCCTGCTACTGTTAAGGCAACACACAAATCCCTATTTGATCAGTCCCTACAGGGAATTCACTTGAACGATAAGCCCGCCTTTAGTTTTCAAGGGCACCCAGAGGCCAGCCCTGGGCCTCACGATGCGGCACCATTGTTCGACCATTTTATTGAATTAATGCAAGTGAAATAAGAGCCTAAGTACCCATTGGATTTCAACTTCTGGGGAGGCGGCAAGTGCGCGAAACCCCAGGAGCGCGAAGCCAACACGCCCAGAAGTTGAAAGGCGATGGGTATGCTGGTATGAGCGAGCACTGCCAACTTAACGAAGCGGAAAGATATGCCTAAAAGAACAGACTTAAATAGTATTTTGATTATCGGCGCTGGCCCTATTGTCATCGGTCAGGCCTGTGAGTTTGACTACTCCGGCGCGCAAGCCTGTAAAGCGCTAAGGGAAGAGGGCTACCGCGTTATATTGGTCAACTCTAATCCCGCTACCATTATGACTGACCCCGCCATGGCCGATGCCACTTATATCGAGCCGATTACTTGGGAGACTGTGGCCAAGATTGTAGAGAAAGAGCGTCCCGATGCAATATTGCCAACCATGGGTGGACAAACCGCACTTAACTGTGCCCTTGCACTGTACGAGAATGGTGTTTTAGAAAAGTTTAATGTCGAGTTAATTGGCGCTAACTACGAAGCCATTCATAAGGCTGAGGATCGCAATGCCTTCGATAAGGCCATGAAGAAAATAGGTTTAGAGTGTGCTCGAGCAGATATTGTTCACTCTATGGATGAAGCCTTGGAAGTCCCTAAAAAATTTGGTTTCCCTGTGATTATTCGCCCCTCTTTTACCATGGGAGGCTCCGGCGGTGGTATTGCCTATAACTGGGAAGAGTTCGAAGAAATTTGCCAGCGTGGTTTAGATTTATCGCCGACTAATGAATTATTGATTGATGAGTCACTACTGGGCTGGAAAGAGTATGAAATGGAAGTGGTACGCGATAAAAATGACAATTGTATTATTATCTGCTCCATTGAAAACTTTGATCCAATGGGGGTGCACACGGGCGACTCCATCACCGTCGCGCCAGCGCAAACCTTAACAGACAAAGAATTGCAAATTATGCGTAATGCCTCCTTGGCGGTGTTGCGCGAAATTGGTGTGGAAACCGGCGGTTCAAATGTACAGTTTGCGGTGAACCCAGAAACGGGGCGTTTGGTGGTCATCGAAATGAATCCTCGAGTATCCCGTTCATCTGCTTTGGCCTCAAAGGCAACGGGATTTCCTATTGCTAAAGTCGCCGCTAAATTAGCCGTTGGCTATACCTTGGATGAGTTGCAAAACGATATTACTGGTGGTGCCACTCCTGCATCCTTTGAGCCCAGCATCGATTATGTGGTCACAAAAATTCCTCGCTTTACTTTCGAAAAATTTGGCGATGCCGATGCACGCTTAACCACACAGATGAAATCTGTGGGTGAAGTGATGGCCATAGGCCGAACCTTCCAAGAGTCGCTACAAAAAGCCTTGCGAGGTCTAGAGGTTGGCTCTGCTGGTTTTGAACCGATTGTCGATTTAGAATCCAATGATGCTATGAGCCAAATTCGTCGTGACTTGTCGACCCCAGGTGCTGAGCGTATTTGGTATGTGGGTGATGCTTTCCGTGCAGGAATGACCGTTGATGAGGCTTTTGACCTGTCGGCTATCGACCCTTGGTTTTTGGCGCAGATCAAAGAAATTATCGATATCGAGCAGGCACTGAGTACGATGCAACTTAGCAATATTAGTGCTGAAAATATGCGTGCGCTAAAGCGCAAAGGTTTTGCCGATAAGCGCTTAGCCGTTTTATTACAACAAAGCGAAAAAACAGTTCGTGACTATCGTCACTCTCTTAATGTACGTCCAGTGTATAAGCGCGTTGACACCTGCGCGGGTGAGTTTTCTTCACCCACTGCCTACATGTATTCAACCTATGAAGAAGAGTGTGAAGCGCTGCCTTCAACAAAAGACAAGATCATGGTCTTAGGTGGCGGCCCTAACCGTATTGGTCAAGGTATTGAGTTTGACTATTGTTGCGTACATGCAGCATTGGCTATGCGCGACGACGGCTATGAAACCATTATGGTGAACTGTAACCCAGAAACGGTTTCAACGGACTACGATACATCAGATCGCCTATTCTTTGATCCCGTTACACTAGAAGATGTATTGGAAATTGTCGCTAAAGAAAAACCAAAAGGAGTCATCGTGCAGTTTGGAGGTCAGACGCCATTGAAGTTGGCGCGTGCACTAGAAGCTGAAGGTGTGCCTATTATCGGTACATCCCCAGATGCCATCGATCGGGCGGAAGATCGAGAACGCTTTCAAAAAATGATTCAAGACTTGAATTTAAAGCAACCTTCCAATGCAGTTGTTCGTTCAACAGAAGAAGCGTTAAAAGTGGCTGAGCAAGTCGGTTATCCATTAGTCGTTCGCCCTTCTTATGTTTTGGGTGGGCGCGCCATGGAAATTGTTTACAACGTAAAAGAACTCACTTCCTACATGACGGAAGCCGTGCAAGCCTCTGATGATGCCCCGGTACTCTTAGATCACTTTTTAAATGCGGCGATAGAAGTGGATATTGATGCCGTGAGTGATGGTAAGCAGGTGGTTATTGGTGCAATCATGCAGCATATTGAGCAGTGTGGTGTACACTCTGGTGACTCAGCATGTTCTTTGCCTCCCTACTCGTTACCCGAATCAGTTCAAAATGACATGCGTGAGCAGGTTAAACAGATGGCCATCGAGTTAGGTGTTGTTGGTTTAATGAATGTTCAGCTGGCTTATCAAGATAACGAAATCTATGTTATTGAAGTGAATCCGCGAGCATCGCGTACAGTGCCATTCGTCTCTAAGTGTATAGGAATATCGTTGGCAAAAATTGCTGCGCGTTGCCAAGCGGGTAAAACTCTTGAAGAACAAGGTTTTACGACAGAAATTGTGCCCGATTACTTTAGTGTTAAAGAAGCGGTATTCCCTTTTAATAAATTCCCTGCGGTTGATCCTATACTCGGCCCTGAAATGAAATCTACGGGAGAAGTCATGGGGGTTGGTGATACCTTTGCTGAAGCCTATGGTAAAGCACAGTTAGGCGCAGGTTCAGAAATTCCGACAAAAGGAAGAGCATTTATCAGTGTTCGCGATGTTGATAAAGCCGAGGTTGTGGATATCGCTAAAGATTTTGCAGGTTTGGGTTTTGATATTGTCGCAACACGAGGCACCGCTGCTGTTTTAACGGAAGCCGGACTCAAGGTTACAATCGTTAACAAAGTCGCAGAAGGACGACCGCATATTGTCGATATGATCAAAAATGAGGAAATAGCGCTTGTGTTAAACACCACTGAAGGTAAGCAGGCTATTAAGGATTCTGCTAGCATACGTCGCAGCGCGGAAAATCATTCGGTATACTACACAACCACCTTGGCCGGAGGCGAAGCGGTTTGTCTAGCGCTGAAATTTGGTCAGGATCATGATGTTAGGCGTTTGCAAGAGCTGCATAAGCGCATTACGCACTAGTCATAAACTAAATCAATATCTTTGTATTCGCATTGTTTCAGTGTTAATTTATCCGTTGGCTATTGTGAAAATAACTAGTTAACGTTTCATTTAGTATTAAAGAGATCAACATGAATAAAGTTCCTATGACCAAAGCAGGTGCCGATGCGCTTGAGGTTGAGTTAGAAGATTTAAAAAAAGTACAACGCCCTCGTATTGTGCAAGCGATTGCTGAGGCTCGCGAACATGGTGATTTGAAAGAAAATGCTGAATATCATGCCGCTCGGGAGCAGCAGAGTTTTTGTGAGGGGCGAATCCAAGAAATCGAAGGCAAACTTTCTTTTGCGCAAATTATTGATGTTACCTCTATACCTGAAAGCGATAAGGTTATCTTTGGTGCAACCATTGAGATTTTAAATGTGGATACTGATCAATCAGTAACCTATCAAATCGTTGGCGATGACGAGTCTGATGTTAAGGCAGGAAAAATTTCCTATAGCTCGCCTATTGCGCGAGGTTTGATCGGTAAATTAGTGGGCGATGAGGTAACAATACAAACCCCATCTGGCGAAGTCGTTTATGAAATTGATAGTGTAAAACACATATAATCCCTTCATTTTTACAAGGTTAGTTAATAACAAGGAGGTTCTATGATCATTCCAGTCTTCGCTTATTTTGGTTTTTTATAACGTTAAGCATTCTTTCTTTTGCACTAACTATCGACCTGGGTACGATTGTTTCCGTCGTGATTCAAGCATCTGCTGCTATGTATGCAGTACACTTTTTTATTAAAGGGCATCAGCGTCCACCTAATCGAACTGAAAAAATCGCTTGGTTTGGTGGGTATTTTTTATCTGTGCTACGACGGGGCTGCTAGTAAATACTATGAATTATGAATCTTTGAAGAAAAAAGACCAAATATAAAATCTGGCGTAAAAAGTTTCATTTTGTTAGGCTATGTCTGTTCTAGGTTGTCTTAGATTTATATGAATTTGTGAGTGTGATCACATATCTCTTTCTGTAAACTAGACCTTGTGCTCGGACTTGTTTACTATTTAGGCCTGCTTTTGACGGACTAAGTGAAATTGCTGTAAATATGGAACACTCGTCGTACAGCTGCTGTTTTTATTTTCCCTCTGTATAAAGAATTATTTTTTAGAGCTTACGGCTCTACTTCTCTTGTTTTGATTTTAAAAAATACTCGTAAAGCTATTGAGTACACATGAGTACCTTAGTATTGAAGGACAAAAGGATAAAGGCAATATGACGAAACAAGAATGTTTAACTTTGTATCGCATTATGCTGATATCGAAGTGTGCTGATAGCAGAGAAGGCATTTTGAGTCGACAGGGAAAAAGTTTTCTTCAAGTTTCATCTCGTGGACATGAGGCCTTGGCGCTGTTATCAATGATGCTAAGGGAAGATGACATCTTAGTCCCTTACTGGCGAAACAAAGCCTTAGTTTTAGGGAAATCTAATAATCTTGAAAATATCGCCGAAGGCTTTTTTGGCTGCGCCAGTTCATCTTCTGGTGGTAGAAATATGCCATCGCATTTTTCTGACAAAGAAAATAATATTTTTTCCGTTGTAACATCTACAGGCATGCAATGTTTACCTGCATGTGGCATGGCGTGGTCTTTTCAACAGCGTAAACAGTCTTCTCTTGTGCTGTGTTCTATTGGGGAGGGGGCTACTCGGCAAGGAGAGTTTTATGAGGCTTGGTGTTTTGCAAAAGAAAGGAGGCTGCCTATTTTATTTGTTGTCGAAGATAATAAGTATGCTATCAGTACACCGACAAATAATCTCAGTGCTTATGGTTTAGATATATTCAATGATGAGGATGTCAGTTATGTCATTGGATCAGATGCCAATGAGTTATATCACCCTGCGAAGCAAGCCATTGAAAATGCCCGACAGGGTGTTCCTTCTATTTTATGGTGTGCCATTGACCGCTTGAATGCTCATACCAATTCAGATGACTGTAGTGTGTATCGTTCTCAACAAGAGCGAGATGCGATGATTGATCCCATTGTCAAAATGGAGTCTTACTTGTTAAACAATAATATGCTGGAAGAACAGGATATTATTAATATCAATAAGGCTGTTACGCTAGAAGTGGATAATGCCTATGCAAAAGCCGAAGCAAAACCTCCTGCTGCTGTAGAAAGTATTAAGCAGCATCTATATACCGATGCATTTAGCGATGCGGATATGGTGCCAGCAAAACCAGTAAAACCAGTCACGATTGTGGATGCTGTTAATCAAGCGTTGCATGATGGATTTGAATTTATTCCTACCTTGTTAGGTTTTGGACAAGATGTAGAAGAGCCAAAAGGTGGTGTTTTTGGTTTTACTAAAGGCATTAGTACGCGCTATCCAGGGCGTATATCGAACTCTCCTCTCTCTGAAGCAACAATAGTGGGGGCTGCTGTTGGTTTAGCTGCAAATGGCTTTAAGCCCATTTTCGAAATACAGTTTGTGGATTTTTTGGGCCCCGCTTTCGAGCAATTGGTCAGTCAATTGTCCACATTAAGTTGGCGCAGCCTCGGACAGTGGCGTGCCCCTGTGGTGTTATATGCTCCCTATGGAGCCTATTTGCCAGGAGGAGGTATTTGGCACAGTCAAAGTAATGAAGGTATATGGTGTCATGTTCCTGGCCTGCGAGTTGCAATTCCTAGTCATCCTCAAGATGTCTATGCACTGTTTTGGATGGCTTTTCAATTGCCGGATCCTATTTTAATTTTATTGCCCAAACACCTAATGCGTAAAAAATTTGATCGTCATTCAGCGGGGCCACTGCGTTTTGGTTGTGGCAAAAAGGTGGTGGAAGGTGAAGACCTGACAATTGTTGCTTGGGGAAATTGTTTAGACCTACTCTATAGTATGTTACCCATCTTTAAGGAATATCATATTTCCGTAGAATTAATAGACCCTATTTTTTTAAACCCTGTGGATTACGACTTAATTAATGAATCTGTTATTAAAACCGGGCGCTTATTGGTGGTTCAAGAAGACAATAAAACTTGTAGCATGGGTGAAAGTATCATCAATACGATTACCAATAATGAAGAGGCTTTTTATTCATTGCTCGCATCGCCCCTATTGATTAGTCGTGAAGATATTCATATCCCTTATCACCAAAATCTAGAATATGCTGTTTTGCCAGACAAGGAGCAAGTATTGGATGCTGTTATTCATATGGTGAATCAACAATGAAATTGTGTGTCCCTCAATTGGGCGAAGGTCTCGACTCGGTTAAAATTATCGATCAATTAATTGGTGCAGGAGAATTACTTAAAAAAGATCAGTGTTACGTTTCTGTAGAAACAGATAAGTCTGCAGTCGATTTAGAAGTTGCCTGTGATGGCCAGCTAGTGAAATGGTTGTGTGATATTGGTGACGAGATAAAAGTGGGGGAGGTTATTGCAGAGTTTAAGCCTCTTCAAGAAGAATTAGCTGTTCATTCCTTAGAACCTTTGATAACTAGTGACGTTGGAAAAAAACAGCAACTAAAAAAAGAACTGGCCGAGTTGTTTATTCCTCCAAAAACGCGTCGTTATATTCAAGACTTAGGTCTCAGTGTTAAGCGGATAGAAGATTTTTTTATTTATAACGTGAGAGTGTTGCTGCCTAGTCATGTCGATGAATATGTAAAACAGACGCAATCTTTCATTGCTGAAAAAAATGATAGCGATATTTTCATTGCCAGTATGGCCTCTTATCAAGGAAGTAAAACGGTAAATAATAATGATTTAGGTTTTTTGGATAACTCTATTTTTAGAACGACAGGTATTAAAAGCAGAAAGTACATTGATGTCGATAAAAAAGAAAGCACATTAAGTTTAGCGTGTAGAGCTGCCTCGGCATGCTTAGAAAAAGCAAAAACAAATATTGAAGATGTAAGTTTTGTGGTATGCGCAACCGGAACACCCAGCCAAGTTACCCCATCGATGGCAAATAGCATATTAAATACATTGTCAAAGTCAACATCGACTTCTTATTTAGGCGCTGCTGTATAGCTGGAGCATTATAATATGTCATGGTTCATATGCAGAGAAAA
>JBNKUQ010000091.1:3805-12574 GCA_050298695.1 Cellvibrionaceae bacterium | reverse complement strand
GTATTCATCCAGCAGCCAGCTTTTTGGGCCCCCATGGATAATGCTCTAATGGCGGGTTTAGAAAGTGAGCCGTAGCTCATGGCGGAAATATTGATAATACTGTTTGCTGTATATGGATTGCGTGTTTGTGCCCCAATGGTGATGGGAGCCGCTGGTACTGCATCTTGGTCAAGGGTGGGGAATGCCGAATTTAAGAAATAAAAGCCTCCATCTAAACTAATATTGCGGGTAGACCCAAAAGCGATGGTACGATCAACGTTTTTGGCTGCTCGGTAAACCCAACTGCGTTCTGCCCGGTTAAAGGGAAGTTCTTCACGGTCCATGGCAAAGAAATATTGCCTAAAGAACTCACCTAAATGTTCAAAAAAGTAACGAAAACGACCAATTATGGGGTAATTTCGACGAATTGTGTGTGAGGTTTGTGTTTTATCAATAATGTAAATCACAACGAGGGCTAATGTGCCCACTCCAATAATTAATACAAATAATTGCACTAAAAAATTGAGTACGGTAATGGAAAACATGTCAAACATTAAGGTGGCTCGCTATTGTTATTAGATAAGTTTGTATAAGTCATCTGTTAAATAAGGCTTTGCCGTCAGTAGAATAGATATTCATAATCTGAATAATACTGGGCTTGCCGCCAATAGGACTCTTCGAGTATGGTTATGTTCCATAAAAGTGTTAAATTTTTGGTTTTAGAGGTCGGGTGATGATTCTTTTTTAGAATGGGGAGGTTAAATGAAAACGTTTTGGTCTTGGTTAGCAAAGGTTTTGTTAGTTGTTGCTGTAATTGAAGCTTGGTTTTTGTACGATTTTTACCATAAAAATGAGCAATTATTGGCAGAAAACGTGCAACTTGAGACAGAGCTATTTCAAGCAAAGGAGTTATTGTTGACTGCGGAAGAAAAAATAGCATCTCTGGAGAATAAAAGCCTTGAAGGTATGTTAAAGGAGACGAACAAGGCGGTTGTTTCTGGTTGGGAAAAGTTGTTAGATGCTGTAGAGAATGAACTGAACAAAGCACGAGAATCTATCGGTGAGTTATCGCAACCTGAATCACCTAGTGTAAGTGAGCCTGAACCAGAGAAACAAGAGGAGCCAACAGAAGAAATAAAGCCTCAAGAACCTATCAAGGGTGAACGAACCTAAATATACGTATATATATTTTATCTTCCCTATGAGAAGGCCCGCGTATGAAAATAACTAAAATTATTGGAACAATTTTTATTTTATTTATCCTCGCAGTTGGTGGTATCGCTTACTATGTGCTGTCAAATATTAATAGTATTGTTGAGCGAGAAGCTGAAAGAGCAGGTTATAAAGCCTTACAGACCTCAGTTGATGTAAGTGGGGTTGATATTAGATTGCTTGATGGTAAAGGCAGTATTAGCGCGTTAACGATTGCTAACCCTAAGGGTTTTAGCGGTAATAAATTTTTAAGTGTGGGTAACGTGGTTTTACAAATTGATACGGCGTCACTTACTAAAAAAGTAAAAGTTATTAAAAATATATCTGTCGAAGGGGTTAAATTACGTGGCGAGCAGATAAATATTAAAGATACTAATGTGGAAGCTCTAATTAATAATATGAAAAAAGCCTCAGGTGTTTCCACGCAACCGAATACTTCTGGCTCAACATCAAGTTCAGAGGATATTCGTCTCATGATAGAATCGCTACGATTTGGCGAAAGTGAAATATCTCTGGAAACCGAAAAATATGGAGGGAAAACTTTATCTTTACCGGCTTATACGCAACGTAACATTGGCGATAAAACCACAGGGTTGACTCCTGACCAGATAACAGAAGTTATTATGTCCAACTTACTGAATAAAGTAGAAAAAACAGTAAAACGTAGTTTACGTGAAGCAGCAAAAAGCAAAGCCGAAGAAAAAGTAAAGGAAAAACTCAAGGATGAATTAGGCGATAAAATTTCCGAAGATGATGTCGATAAAATCAAAAATTTATTTAAATAAAGACAGATACATCAATGTGTATGAATTAATTAAAGAGCACCCGGATTTTATTGTTGTTGATAAATTTCCGGGTATTTCTATTCATAATGAAAATAATCAAGGTCTTATTGAGCGCTTGCGAGGTGATTTTCAAACAAAGGCCATCTACCCAGTACATCGACTCGACAAACCTACTTCTGGATTATTGCTGTGTGCCAGGTCAGAAAAATCAGCGAGTATTTTATCACAATTATTTCAGCACAGAGCGGTTGAAAAATATTATCTGGCTTTGAGCCATCAAAAACCTAAAAAAAAGCAAGGTTTACTGATCGGTGATATGGAAAGAACTCGCAATGGCAACTGGAAGCTACTCAAAACACAAAAAAATCCTGCTATTACACAGTTTTTTAGCTATGGAGTGGGTGATGATGGTTGTGCTAGACGTTTGTTTTTATTAAAACCGTACACGGGAAAGACCCATCAATTGAGAGTTGCCTTAAAAAGTATAGGATCACCAATTTGCGGTGATCAACGCTATGGATCTGCTAGCGATAAAGGGTGGGACCGTACCTACTTGCATTCTTATCATTTATGCTTTAGCTATGAAAAAAAGCGGTATCAATATCAATGTTTGCCTAAGGGTGATGCCATTACCGATAAGATATTAACGTTTATTTCAGAAAAACTAGACGATCCGGCACAACTTTTATGGCCGGCTTTACCAGAAAAAATACTCAGCAAGAAAATTATTGCTCTATGAAAGAAAATGTTCTTGAAGATACCGATAATTTATTAATAGATGCAATACACTGTATTATAGACACTTCTGCTGAAGCGCTAACTGAATACCAGCTTATCTCCACGCTTAACCAGCAAGGCTGGGAGTTAACGACTAATGCAAGTGATTCTTTGGGTTTATTTACCAGTCACTTTTTAGTTTTTAATGCGCTTTATCAATTGCAAGAAAAATATTGGAATCAGTATCAGCGTTACCTCTCAGTTACAGCACTTAAAATTGAACTCTTACCTAAAATAGAAAACGATTCTGAGTCTTCTTGTTTGACTCATTATACAAATGATGCTGCACTTCGAAATTATTACCTGGATTTTAGTCAGTTGGAAGCAGCCACAGAAGTTTCGGTAAAGAAACTACTCAATCAATTTTGGGAGCATTATATTGCCACTGACGAATCGGTAACAGCGTTGAATGTTTTTTCTTTAACTCATCCTGTAAGCTATAAAGAAATTAAACAGCGTTATCGCGTATTGGCTATGCAAACTCATCCTGATAAAGGCGGTGATCCCGAAGCTTTTCAAAAAGTTAATTGGGCGTTTGGAGTGCTACAGCGGGTTTATGGAAAATAAGTACAGCGGGTTTATAGAAATAAGTACAACGGGTTTATGGAAAATAAGTACAGCAGGCTTATAAGAAATGATGCAAAAAGCTTATGCAAAGTTGTATGTTAATTTTTTGAAAGTTTACAAGATGAATTAAAGTCTTAACGGTAAATTTGCAAAGAAGCTCCCATAATACCGAGTATTATGGGAGCCTATTTTCAGAAATAGTTATTCAGAAGTACCTTTTTCAGATCCACTTTTTGAGCCAAGATTAAAAATTAAATAACCAACAATAAGTTCTATATAAGCTGAAAACTTCCATAAGATATCGGGTAAATTTACGCCAAGAAAACCACCCCATAAGTCAAATCCTGCATAGCTACCAACTAAGTCAACAAGACCTATTGCGATAATAATAACACCTATAATTTTCATATTTATTTCCTTTGTTTATGGTTAAATAATTTTTTATTAGATATAAAATACAATATGTCTGTCGAACAATGCAAAAAAATACAAAGTCTAACCAGTGAAGGCATTTTATTAGGGAGGTAGTTTCAAAAAAGAAATAAAATCCATCTTTTTACAGCTCTATTCACTTATGTATTATATTTTTTATTATCTAATATGTTTTTTTATTGTGCAGACACGATCTTTTTAGCGGACATACAAAATAAAAGGTCAGTTATTAGACAACAAATTGTGATAAATAACAAGTCCAATTTCAAGCGGCTTCACTGCATGAAAAAATTAATTAGTATTATTTACTCAGTAAAAAACATAATTTTTTTATAGCGAAAAGCTATAAAAAGCTGGGTAATTAAAGTGCTCTATAAGCATTATTCACTTTCCGATAATACTTTTCTTACCGCTTTTTTCCAGCCAGCCAGTAAAGACTGGCGTTGCGCATCAACGATTTGGCTCTGGAATTGTTGGTCACACTGCCATTGTTTGGCAAGTGATGACATATTGTCAAAAATTCCAGCTTGTAGTCCGGCCAAATATGCAGCTCCTAATGCGGTTGTTTCCATTTGCACAGGCCTATCAACAGGAATATTTAAAATATCGCTAAGGAACTGCGCTAGCCAATCATTGATAATCATTCCTCCATCGACGCGTAAGCGTTGGCTTGTGATGCCATCTTTTGCTATGGACTCCATTAAATCATTGGTTTGATAGCAAACAGCTTCTAATGCTGCTCGTGCAAGTTGTGCAGGGCCGGTAGCGCGTGTTATGCCGAATATTGCAGCTCGAGCAGCGGGGTCCCACCACGGTGCTCCTAGTCCCGTAAATGCAGGAACTAGGTAAACGCCATCATTACTCTCACAACTAGCAGCTAGAGTTTGAGTCTCCTTTGCATGCTTAATAATACCTAAGCCATCACGAAGCCATTGAACCGTAGATCCGGCGTTAAAAATAGAGCCTTCTAATGCGTAATGTGTACAGCCATGAATGTCGTAGGCAACGGTAGTTAATAAGCGGTGCTGTGAAAAGAGGGGAGTTTCACCGGTATTCGCAACAACAAAACAGCCCGTGCCATAGGTACTTTTAATATCGCCGGCTTCAAAACAGCATTGTCCAATGGTGGCCGCTTGCTGATCACCTGCTACGCCTAGGATGGGAATGTCGTAGTCAAACCAACTTGCATCAGCCACACCAAAATCAGCAGTGCAGGGAAGTACTTTCGGCAGTATTGTTTCTGGGATATCAAATAATTTCAGTAAATTTGAATCCCAATCGCGATGATGAATGTTGAGGAGGTTCGTGCGACAAGCATTGGTTATATCGGTGACATGAGACCGTCCCATCGTTAATCGCCATATTAAAAAGCTATCAATGGTGCCGAAAGCCAGCTTTCCTGCCTCAGCAGCTTGTCGAGCACCTGGAGTATTGTCTAATAGCCAAGCGATTTTAGTGGCAGAAAAATAAGGGTCTAACAATAATCCGCTTTTACTTTGTAATTCTTTTTCATCAATATTTTTTTTGAGCTTTTCACATTCTTCGGCTGTGCGTCGATCTTGCCAAACAATGGCATTGCCAATGGGCTTACCGGTTTCTCTCTCCCATACTATTGTCGTTTCACGCTGGTTAGTGATGCCGATGGCGCTAATGCGTTTTCCTTGAGCTGTGACTTGCTCAATAGCGGCTTTAGTCACGTTGAGTGTTGACTGCCAAATTTCTTCTGGGTCATGTTCTACCCAACCGGGATGTGGGTAATATTGTTTAAACTCTTGCTGGTGTTTGGCAACAACTTGCCCTTTAGTATCAAATACCATTGCACGACTTGAAGTGGTACCTTGATCTATAGAGATGATGAAGTGGTCTGATGGCATAAGGCTTCCTACTTTATTATTTGAGAGTTGAAATGGCCTATTCTTGCTACATTATAGTTCTCGAAATATGAATGGCTATAGGGGGGGTTGTACTCATTTGGCGAGCGTCTATATCAAAATATTTTGATATAGTTTGCATTTTGGGCTGGTTATACTGTTTTAGTTATGTAAAATGCAGCCTTCTATTATCCTCTAACTTCTGGAAAATTAGCGTTATGGTCAGTACCCTTGATACCCTTAAAAGCATTCTCAGCAAGCGCATTATGTTGCTGGATGGTGCGATGGGGACAATGATCCAACGCCATAAATTCGAAGAAGACGATTTTCGTGGAGATCGTTTTAAAGATCATCCTAGTCCTTTAAAAGGGGATAACGATCTTTTGTCGATTACACGACCTGAGGTGATTGAGTCAATCCACAGTGCCTACTTTGAAGTTGGTGCAGATTTCGCGACGACTAATTCTTTTAATGGCACCACTATTGCCCAGGCTGACTATGGTCTTGAATCTGCCGTATACGATATCAACTATTATTCAGCACAATGTGCCCGTCGTGCAGCGGATAAATGGACGGCCCTAACACCGGAGCAGCCACGTTTTGTCGTGGGTGCTTTGGGGCCAACGAATCGAACTGCCTCGCTTTCCCCTGATGTAAACGACCCTGGACTACGTTTGGTAAATTTTGATGAATTGCGAATTGCCTATAAGCAAGCGGCAGAAGCGCTTTTGGATGGCGGTGCTGACATACTCATGGTGGAAACGGTTTTTGACAGTCTTAATGCGAAAGCGGCCCTGTTTGCCATAGAGCAGGTTAGAGAGGAAAGGGGATCGATACCGGTTATGGTTTCTGGAACGATTACCGACGCCAGTGGCCGCACCTTATCAGGCCAAACACCAGAAGCTTTTTGGGTATCCATGCAACACGGTGATCTACTAAGTATAGGGTTTAATTGCGCGCTGGGAGCGGAAGATCTGCTACCTTATATCAAGCGTGTGGATAAATTGGCTACGGTATGTATCTCTGCCCATCCCAATGCGGGCTTACCGAATGAGTTTGGTGAATACGATCAGACGCCAGAGTTAATGGTGGAGCAACTTATCCCTTTTGTTGACGGGCGACATTTGAATATTTTGGGAGGGTGCTGTGGTACCACGCCAGAACATATTGCGGCCATTAAAAAGTTGGCGGATGCGCATTCCCCCCGCGCTCTAAAAAACTGAGAATTATTGTTCTTCCCCTTGTTTTAAAAAAATTGAGACCTTCATGTCAAAAGCTGTAAAAAAATTACCGGATATGATCCTGAGTGGTCTGGAGCCACTCGTGGTCAATGAAGTTACGGGCTTCGTTAATGTGGGAGAGCGCGCTAATGTGACAGGATCTCGCAAATTTGCTCGTTTAATCCAAGAAGAAAACTACGAAGAAGCCATTGAGGTTGCGCGTGCTCAAGTGGAAGACGGTGCCCAAATTCTCGATATCAATATGGATGATGCCATGCTCGATGGCGTGGCCGCTATGCGTCGCTACCTAAATTTGTTAGCGGTAGAACCCGATATTGCACGGGTTCCCTTTATGATCGACTCTTCTAAGTTTGAAATTATTGAAGCGGGTTTGCAGTGTGTTCAAGGAAAGGCCATTGTTAATTCAATCTCGTTAAAAGGTGGCGAAGTCGAATTTATAGCGCAAGCTAAAATCGTCAAGCGCTATGGTGCTGCGGTTGTAGTGATGGCCTTTGATGAAGACGGTCAGGCGGATACTTATCAACGTCGTATTGATATATGTCAGCGTTCTTATGATGTATTGGTGAATAAAGTCGGTTTTCCAGCACAGGACATCGTATTTGATCCTAATATTTTTCCCATCGCTACGGGGATCTCAGATCACGATAATTATGCAGTTGATTTTTTTGCTGCGACTCGCTGGATAAAAGAAAACCTACCCGGTGCAAAAGTTTCTGGTGGCCTATCAAATGTTTCATTTTCTTTCCGCGGTAATGACTTTGTTCGTGAAGCCATGCATTCCGTTTTTTTGTATCACGCGATTGCTGCCGGCATGGATATGGCCATTGTTAATGCCGGCATGCTCACTATTTATGATGATATTGAAAAAGAATTACTAGACCATGTCGAAGATGTTGTGCTTAATCGTAGAGAAGATGCCGGTGAGCGTTTAGTAGAATTTGCCGAGCAGGTAAAAGGCCAAACCAGCGAAGTTAAAGAAAGCGATAAACTAAAATGGCGCGAAGGTGATTTACAATCGCGAATTACCCACGCTCTAGTTAAAGGTATTGCTGAATTTGTTGAAGAGGATGTTGAAGAAGCACGCCAGCAATTTGATAAACCCTTGCATGTGATTGAGGGCCCATTAATGGTTGGTATGAATGTCGTGGGCGACTTGTTTGGTGCCGGGAAAATGTTTTTACCACAAGTGGTTAAAAGTGCTCGGGTAATGAAAAAGGCTGTGGCTTATTTGTTACCTTACATTGAAGAAGAAAAACGTTTGTCTGGCAATATGAGCCAAAATAATGGCGTGATTATTATGGCAACGGTGAAAGGGGATGTGCACGATATTGGTAAAAATATCGTCGGCGTTGTGCTCTCTTGTAATAATTATGAAGTGATTGATTTAGGTGTGATGGTACCCCCGGAAAAAATTCTTGCCGCAGCCAAAGAGTATCAGGCAGATATAATCGGACTTTCTGGTTTAATCACGCCTTCCTTGGACGAAATGGTAACTATCGCTCAAATGATGGAAGCCGAAGGTATGAGCTTACCCCTGATGATTGGTGGTGCAACAACCTCAAAAGTACATACTGCCGTTAAAATTGAACCGGAATATTCAGGCGTTACAGTGCATGTATTAGATGCGTCTAAATCCGTTCCCGTTGCCTCGGGTTTATTAAGTGAAAATAAACAAGCGTATATACAAACAATAAAATCCAATAATGAAGCCGTGCGCGAGCAAAATGCCAAGCGTCGTGCTAAAAAAGTTTTTTCCAGTTTAGACAAAGCCAGAGCGAACCCGGCCACTATTAATTGGGCTGATTATCAGGCAGCCAAGCCTACATTTTTAGGAAATAAAGTCTTTACTGATTATTCCTTAGCAGAAATTGCCGAACGCTTTGACTGGGAGCCTTTTTTTAAAAC
>JBNKUQ010000091.1:0-3795 GCA_050298695.1 Cellvibrionaceae bacterium | reverse complement strand
CAATATTAAGTGATGCTGTTGTGGGCGAGGAAGCCAGTAAATTATTTAATGATGCCCAGAAAAAATTAGCAGAAATTATTAACAATAATTTATTGAGTTGCCGTGGAGTTATTGGTTTGTATCCGGCTAACGCTATTGAACATGATCAAACAGAGTTGTACGAGGATGATACTCGTGAAACGGTTAAAATTACACTTAACCATTTACGGCAACAAGTTGATCGACCGGCAGATAGACCTTACCGGTCTCTTGCGGATTTTGTTGCGCCAAAATCATCCGGTGTCAATGATTACATGGGAGCTTTTGCTGTGAGTTGTCTTGGCGCTGAAGCCTTGGCAAAACAGTACGAGATTGACCACGATGATTATAATGCCATTATGATTAAGGCACTGGCTGATCGCTTTGCCGAGGCCTTTGCTGAACTAATGCATGAAAAGGTTCGCAAAACTTACTGGGCTTACGCCCCCGAAGAAAATTTCTCTAATGAGGAATTAATTAAAGAATCTTATCAGGGTATACGACCAGCGCCAGGTTACCCTGCCTGTCCAGAGCACAGTGAAAAGTCATCACTATGGTCATTACTCGATGTAGAAAATGCAATTGGTACTCAGTTAACAGATAGTTATGCCATGATGCCAGCGGCATCCGTTAGTGGCTGGTATTTTGCGCATCCCGAGGCGCGTTATTTTGCACTGGGTCAGATTGCTAAAGATCAGGTGGAAGATTATGCTGCACGCAAAAATTGGGATTTGGCGACGGCAGAAAAGTGGTTAAGACCCGCTTTAGGGTATTGAAGTTAACTTGCTGTTATTAACCCAGTGACTAAATAAGTCCTCCTAATAAGCACTCGTTCCCACGCTCTGCGCACTAGTCTCAGGAATGCTATAAAAAGCCACCTCTTAACGGGAATTTAATAATATCCCTGTCGTCACACCCGCGTAGGCGGGTATCCAGAGTCATCGAGCCCAGTTTTAGTCTGGATTCCTAGGAAGTAGGGTACTTCAAGTAGTAACGCAAGAGCGATTTCTGATCGCGGGAATGACAACTAAAATAATAAACAGATATCTTGTTACCTAGGCGTATCATTTTAAAGTGATTTGTTAGTAACAATGCGTTAATTTTAGTACTTTAAAACCATTCTCTTGAGCAACTAGGTTTTCTGTTAGGTGATTTTTTTCGCAAAGAGAGCGAATATTAATAAATTCATTCACTACCAGTAATGCAATTCCTTCTTTTTTAATTTTTTGTCGACAGGCAACAATGAATTTTTCAGTCAGGGATTGGCTGTGTTTAAAGCCTTGGTGAAATGCGGGGTTACAAAGAATAACATCAAACTTCTCATCGATTGTATTAGCGCAATCGCTTGCTACAATATTTACAGGAGTAGATAATTGTTGCGCGTTTGCCTCAATACATCTCAGGGCTGCGGCATTATTATCAGTTGCCGTCATGGATGCAAACCCGTAGGCATCACAATTTAAAATAATCCATCCATAGCCACAACCTAAATCCAATAAGGTTTGACTATGGTTATCTTTTTGATGAAATAGGATATTTGCGCAGGATAGTAATAATTCAGTCCCTTTATCAACTTTATCCCAGCCAAATACACCGGGTTTACTGTAAAAATAACCTTGCTTTAGTCTTGGTGTCGTAATTTTTTGTAGGTCACAATAAAGTTTATCATCTAATTTTTTATCTGGGTTTTTAAATTGAAAAACACCGGAATAAGTATTCCCCGATTTAACGAGTTTTCCTTTTGCGTCTATTATTTTTTTCATATTATCGGCATAAGATTTGATGCCTTCTTGTTTATAACCACTGATAAGTAAGTATCCATTATTAGCTAAGAGTTGAGCGGCTTGATTAATAATATGATTCACTAGCGATTTTTCTTTAGAAATACGATAAATAATTTTTAAAAAGACGTGTTTAGGTTTTTCGTGTTGGTAATCGTCACTATTAAAATCACTAAAAATAACATGATGCTTTTTTTCTAGTGCCTGTTGATAAACATCAAAACGATTGCTCACAATGGTTAATAAGGGGTTAGCGGAGATTAGAGAGATAACCGTGCTGGCGTGTTCATCGGCATACCACAAGGTAGGCTCGGTGATATTTTGCAGTTGTGGTAATAGCTGTTGTAGTGCGTGGTCAATGTGCAAAACTAGTGACTTCCTTAGGAGTAAGCGACCTATATTGGCCAAGTTGTAAACCTTTATCCAGCTCTATTGGGCCAATATGTGTACGATGTAACTTGGTTACATGATTGTTAACCGCAGCGAACATACGCTTAACTTGGTGGTACTTGCCTTCTTCTATGTCCAATATCGCATGATAGCTATCCACAATCATTAATTTTGCCGGTTTAAGTACTTTTTTTTCCCCTTTTAGTTGTAAACCTTGAGCAAATTGTTCAATGAGTTTTTCATCGAGAGGACTTTCTAGGCTAACTTCATAACGTTTTCTGCAGGTCTTAGTAGGAGATGTGACTCTGTGATTCCATTGGCCATCATCTGTTAACAGGACTAGACCCGTGGTGTCCTTATCGAGGCGTCCCGCAATTTGCAGGCTTGCTTTATAGGGGATGTTGAGTAAATCCAATACCGTAGGGTGTTCGCTATCGTGGTTAGTGCAAACCGTATTAATCGGTTTGTGCAGCATAATGTAGCGAAGTTGCGGGAGGTTAATACCTTGACCATCGATGATAACTTTATCGTGCTCGATATTGATTTTTTGCCCGCTGTCGAAAGCGAGTGTGCCGTTAATATAAACGGCGCCTTGTTTGATTAATTTTTTAACCTCTGTACGAGAGTATGGTTTTGCATGGGAGATAAATTTATCCAGCCTCATTAGCTGATTTTTGTTATCCATTATCGTGTGCAAGGGTAGAGCCTATTGAATTTTCTTTTCGCCGGAGTCAACCGATTGGTATATCAGCGTATTGATCGTCATCGGCCCCACGCCGCCAGGAACGGGAGTATAGGCAGCGACACGGTCGACAAGTGGCGATAGCTCAATATCGCCAACACCACCAGGATGATAGCCCGCGTCGATGACAACAGCGCCATCTTTAATCCACTCGGCTTTAATAAACTCTGGCTTCCCAACGGCACCAACAATAATATCCGCTTGCTTAATGTGCTCTGCTAAATTTTGTGTACGTGAATGGCAAATGGTTACTGTGGCATCAGCGCCCAGTAGCATCATCGCCATGGGCTTACCTAAAATCGGACTACGTCCTACAACGACTGCATGTTTGCCCGATAGTGGAATATCGTAGGCTTCCAATATACGCATAATGCCTTTAGGGGTTGCGCAACCATAGGCACTTTCCCCCATGCTCATACGGCCAAAGCCCAAGCAGGTGACGCCATCGACATCTTTTTCTAGAGCAATAGCATCAAAACAGGCACGCTCATCGATCTGAGGTGGAACGGGGTGTTGCAATAAAATTCCATGAACATCCTCGTTAGCATTGAGCTCATGAATTTTATTGAGCAACTGCTCTGTCGTTGTGCTAGAGGGCAGCTCTATTTTTAGAGACTCCATACCAATGCGAGCGCAGGCATTACCCTTCATATTCACATAAGTGGCAGATGCAGGATCATCGCCGACGAGAATGGTTGCAAGAATGGGAGTGCGGCCATTACTCCGAGCTTTTAGCTGGCTAACTCGCTCGCTGAGTTCTGCTTCTGTTTGTTTTGCCAATGTCTTGCCGTCAAGTACCAGTGCGCTCATAGTCAGTATCCTAGTGAATGTCGATAGTGATAGGGCGCGCATTTTCCCATAGTG
>JBNKUQ010000090.1:0-12842 GCA_050298695.1 Cellvibrionaceae bacterium | reverse complement strand
AAACGTGCGGATATGATAGAAGCGATTGAAGAATCAGGAAGTCAACTGGAGTTTCTCCCCCCTTACAGTCCTGATTTGAATCCTATTGAGAAAAAGTGGGCTCAAGCAAAAGCGATTCGCAGACGAGAACACTGCGATGTGGATACTTTATTTTCTCTGCATATGAACCATGACATATTATAATGCTCCAGCTATAGCTTTATGAGAGAGGCGGAAAAGTTTGGGAATGTCCTCGCCCTCCTTGTACTAATATTCCCTCTCACAGTCCCAAACAAAGTAATTTGACCTGTTCTTACTTTCTAGATCTGGATTTGCACAACACAACAAGATCAATTTTCAACCAGCTCATTTCATTACCCTAAACACTGCATAAAACACATTTTTTCGTTAAACTTACCCACGCTGGTTACGTCTTAATGAATCACACTTATTGTCTGTGATGTTTAACCCGCAAAATATCACGGAGAGTCATTTAATCGCTTGCTACAAGCGATAGAGCTACCCCACCGTTTAAATAGGTGGTTGGTGAGAAAAACCCTATTTAACCGTAGTCGTGGACAAATTTACCCACGGGTGTGAGCTTTTGTACGATTATTTATCTGGCAGGCTTACCAACTGGCTAGATCCATAGCTATTACAAACAAAAAATATAAGAGCCGGGAGTACTGTAGATTGGACAAAACTTCAACTAGCAGCATGCCTATTTACGTTGACATGGATGGAACCTTAGTCAAAACGGATATAGCGCAAGAATTAATTTTACAATGCTGCAAGCAATTTTCATTTTTCTGTCGTTTATTAAAATTAGTCTTTTCAGGGCGTTCACACATCAAGCGTTTTCTGGCAGAAAACACGAGTTTTTCAGTTGAACGTTTGCCTTACAACAAGGACTTGCTCAAGTATCTACATAAGCAGCGAGAACAAGGGCGCCCCATTGTGCTGGCAACCGCATCTGATCGCTTAATAGCAGAACAGGTAGCCGATCACCTTGAGCTATTTGATGACGTACTTGCATCAGAACCAGGCAATAATTTAAAAGGAGAGAATAAGTTAGCGGCAATTAAAGAGCACGCCACTGAACGTGGCTTTGAATACATTGGCGACTCGAAGGCTGACTACCCCATCTGGCGAGCAGCTAATAAAGTTGGTTTTATCAACCCCCCTACAGAACCTCAAAAAATTGTTGCTGATACTAGCAAGCATACGATCTGTATCAGCGGTACGAAAAAAACGATACCAGCGTTTTTAAAAGCTATTCGTCCTCACCAGTGGGCTAAGAACGTATTAGTTTTTTTGCCATTATTTTTTGCACACTTATATACCAATGTAGAAGCCTTGGGCACTGTTGCACTAACCTTTGTATTTTTTTCGTTATGTGCGTCTGGCATTTATCTAGTGAATGACTTACTCGATATTGAGGCTGACCGCAAACACAAAGTGAAATGCAATCGCCCCTTTGCTGCAGCAACACTTAGCCCCCTGCTAGGAGTGCTGAGTAGCATTGCTCTTGTTTCGTGCGCACTCATAACCTGTTTCTTTTTACTCAATACTAAAGTATTTGCTATTTTAGTGATTTATATGATCATCACTAATGCCTATTCTTTTTACCTCAAGGACTATTCCACCATCGACGTGGTGACACTAACTATTCTTTATACCATTCGCATTATCGCGGGTGCCGTGGCCATCGATGTACCGCTATCCCCCTGGCTATTTAATTTTTCACTATTTTTCTTTTTAAGCTTGGCTTATATGAAACGTTATATTGAACTATCCCGCTATGCTCGTGAAAAAAAATTATATGGCCGGAACTACAGTGCGAATGAAACAACCATTTTAAGTACGATGGGCATCGTCAATGGTGGCATTGCCGTTTTCACCTTAACGCTCTACCTCAATGATTCCTATGTATTATCAACCTACACTACGCCACGCTTCTTATGGCTAATATGCCCACTTCTACTTTTTTGGATTTACCGCGCTTGGATGTGGGCACAGCGCGACAAAATTGACGATGACCCCGTGGTATTCGCTATTAAAGACAGGGTCAGTTTAGCCACTGGGTTATTAGTGGTGTGTACATTTTTTATAGCAAAATATATAGATTTAAACGAGTTTTTCTTCTTATGAGCCTTCAAGCTTTCGCCATTGTTTTTTCAAGTGTTTTCTTATCTGCCGTAGCGCAATTAAGTTTTAAACACGGTGTATCATCTGTCGATTTGAGCCAATACTCCAATATGGTTTATAAAGCCTGGTTTTTATTTACCTCCCCCTTTGTGATATTAGGCTTGGCCTTATATGGTGTGGGCACCATATTATGGCTTTTTGCCTTAAAACAATTGGATCTATCCTTGGCCTATCCCTTTGTGGGCATGAGTTTTTTATTTGTTTTTATTTTTAGCCTCACGTTCTTGCATGAACCCTTCAACCTAACTCGCTTACTCGGTACCGTCGTTATTATTGTTGGGATTATTATTTTATCAAGGTCTTAATAATGACTTATTTTCGTTTCTCTAATATTCACAAACTTAGACAGTCTCATATTTTAATTGGGTTATTTTTACTTGCGTTAATGGTAAGGATCATTGGTATCAATTATGGTTACTGGTTTGGTGATGAGCGCATTAACAGTGCCGCCAAAGTGCTGGCCGGAGAACTGGTTCCTGGACAGCATTTTTATCCGCCCTTTCTCAATTATCTGACGGCTGTATTTTTTGCTGCGCTTTATGCCTTGGGCCGGTTATTTGTAGCGTGGCATGATCTTGCCGATTTTCGAGCACAATATTTTACTGACCCGACACCTTTTTATATTACTGCTCGCTTAGTTGTCGCTTGTATTTCTGCAACAATTGCACCGCTGTTTTATCTTATTGCGCAAGAACTTGGAGCGAAAAAACATCAGGCCATACTCGTTGGTTTATTCGGCGTGATGATCCCTGGGATGGTATTGCTCTCTCACATTTCTAAAGGTGATGTACCACTAGCAGTTTGTATCGTATTGGTTTTCTATGTTGCACTGAAAAAAATACAACAACCTGCCTCAATAAAATTAGATTTTTTAATGGGTTTATCGATTGCTTTAGCCTTTAGCTTTAAGCAATCATATCTTTTTATTTTTCTTCCTTTTTACTTGGGGTTTTTAGCCATATTTTATTGGCATCACCGCTCTCTGGCACTGAGTATTCGCACGGCAGCCATAGCAGGTTTTGTCACCCTATTTTTCTGGGCTATTTTTAACATCGGTATTTTGTTAGATTTTCAGAATTTTCTCGATTATCAAAAAATACAATCGGTCATGTCCATTCGAGAGGAAAAAGCATTATTGCCAGGCCTTATTGCTTGGTGGCAAATTGTTGCTGATCCATTTTTTGGCATCAATACTGTGTTTGTTATTTTATTTTTCTTATTCCCTTTAAGTTTGCACTTGACTAAAAATCAGATGGTATCAAGCCATCGTCATTTGCTGCTGTGCTTCTGGATTGCCTTAGTCTTGGGTTCGCTTTTACTGATGCTTTTATCGGGCTCACGCCAGCAGTCAGGCTTGTGGGTGCCTTATTTTGTATCGATGCAACTCTTGGCCGCACTTTCTCTATATATGGTATTAGAATATTTTTCTGGTCTTCTAAAATTAGCCTCAAGAATCATTATTACTGGAATTTTTGTCTTTTCACTCTATGGTGTTGCAGTCGTCGATAAACAAGCAATAGCAAAGCCTATTGTCCTCAGCCTCGAAACGCTCATCAGAGAAAAATACGACCCAATTAACACCCGATTTTTAACGTCTTTTACCTTGCGGTCGCCTCAAACAATGAGTATGAACACAGAAGAGTATGCTCGTCATGAGCGCATCGCTGCGCGTTATAAGGTCGTCATGCCTGAAAGAGCACCAGAAAAAATAATTCATCAACAAGACCCCATGGCAATTAACTATTTTAATATGCCCAGTGCTTTCTTTGGCCTCGAAACTGCTGCTGATGACGCTTTAGAGGGTAATATCAAACCCTATGCCTGGCCAATACAAAAAGAAGAGTGGCAACTAGACTATTGGCTTGCACAAGGTTTTCGTGTTTTTATTTTAGGAGATCACGACTATGCTCGCGAACAGTCACCCGTGCCTGTCATTCGCCGCTTTAATCAACAAATTCAAGACAGTTGTCAATTAATTCAACATTTCGCTCCGACCAAACCTCTGTATATCGAATTCAGTGCAACGGTTTATGAATGCCAGTAATACAAAAGTGTTTGGAAAATGTAATAAGTGCAATAACGCAAACGAGGTAAAAGCATGCATCAACAACGACGAATAATGCTTCATTTAATAAGCATAACAAGCTTAGTCATATTGACGATGGGCTCTTCCGCACTTTGGGCGGAAAAAGCGCGAAATCAACTAGCCATGAAAGAGGCAAAGCCAATTTCAACGACGGTAAAGAACTATACTTTTGGTCACAGTTTAGTCGTTCACCAACCAGAGAATGCAAGCTCAAGTGATAAAACCAGCATTTTGCATTGGATGGCACTATTGGCTAAACATTCGGGCTACCAGTATTACGGTGATGGCCAATGGGGGTTTATGCTCCAACATACGAACCAAGAACCCATTTCTCAGTGGGGTTTTAAGCAGGTAAAAAGTGCCTGGAAAAATAGTTTTACCAAAAGCCAATACAGCCATGTGATGTTTACTGATGCAAATTTTATTCAGTATAAAGGACCAGAAGAGACCTACGATGGTGATAACCCAAGCCGTTCAACACCGGTAAGCCTTGCTCTTAAATTGATTGACCGAACCCACAAACAAAGTCCGGATGCTGTGATTTACATTTATGAAAACTGGCCGGATATGGGATATATGGATTTCCCTCCCCCCAAAGGAAAGCTGCTTAAATACCATCGCAATACCGCCGATGGTGATTTTCATCAGTGGTGGATAAAACTTCACGATAAATTGCGTGCCGAGCGCCCAGAAGTATCCATCAAGATGATTCCGGTTGGACCGATCATTGCTAAATTACTGACAGACACTGAACTAAAGAATATTCCCGTTACCGAGCTGTATGAAGATAGCGCTCCTCATGGACGGCCCACTATTTATTTTCTAGGGGGCTTGGTCACCTTTATGGCAATGTATGGTGTACCGCCCGCAGACGGATTTGAAGTGCCTGCAGATATTCACAAAGTTGTTCGAGAAAATTTTTCCAATGCGGTAGATCTTGTTTGGCAGGAGTTACAAAACTTTAATGATTCTCAGGGCATAAGCCGAGTTTGGTGATACCGGAAAAAATTCTGACCTCACCAACACCGATTATCTTACGCTTTAAAAAACCGCATTCTGTAGAATATGGCGGGGGTCCAGACCCCGTCATACCGACGGTGGTCGGTATCTATGTCAAACAACTATGGCTGACTTCAATTTACACGTAAACCTTTTTTAAAATCCCTATTTTTCAGGCGTTTTATTGTAAATAGTCTATGTAGGGCAAGTGCACCACTTTATCAGCGGCCAAAGAATAAACCTACACCCATCAAAAACGTTTCCAACTCCCCCTAAAAAATTTTATACCCCCTCCAATCAAAAGATTTGAACTACACTCATATAGATATATATCTCACAATTGTGAAAAAGATGAAAAAAGCGCTAACCTGGCTCTTAATTGCTTCAACGGCTTATTTTATTACCGGAAAACTGGGATTGTTATTGGCTATTCCACCTGGCTTTGCCTCTGCCATTTGGCCAGCATCCGGGGTAGCTCTAGCCTGTGTATTGATGGGACACCGAAGTGCAGCTATTCTGGGCTTAGGCCTCGGATCATTCCTCATTAATTTAAGTCTGGCCAGTAATAATTTTTCCGACATTTCCACACAAGGCTTATTAACGGCAGCATTTATCGCAAGTGGCGCCATGACTCAAGCAGGCGTTGGCGCCTGTTTATTCCTTCGCTTATTGGGTAGTTCACCTGTTATCGATTCACCCAAAAATATTATCCGCTTTATCTTCGTTATCGCACTTGGGACTTCATTAATTGCGGCCACAATTGGTGTGAGCACACTGTATCAATTCGATACCATTAGTGGAACAAATGTTACCTTCAGTTGGATAACGTGGTGGATTGGAGACTCAATTGGCGTCGTATTATTTACCCCATTAATACTGACCTTTTTTTCCCAGCAAGAACAACTACCCATTTCCCGCAAATGGCAAACCATACTGCCTACCTCATTAATATTTATCGGGGTATTGGTGCTCTTTACATTATCAACGGAAAAACGACACCAACAAATGGAAGCAGAAATTAATGAAGCAGGCCAGCAATTTTTCTTCCAATTTGACCGCAATCTTAAAGCGGGAATAGAAACACTGGCTGCTTATTCTGGTTTATTCAACGCTTCAACGAAAGTCTCCTGGGAGGAGTTTGTTCAATTTTCATTATCAGTATCTAATCAACGTGAAATATTTGATGGCGTCGGCTGGACAGAAATTATTGAAGATAAGGAGCGCTCCACATTCATTGAAAAGATACGACAAGAATTTTTACCTAATTTTAATATTAAAGAAAAAAATGCGGCTAATGAATGGATAACTGCTATCAAGCGTGAGCGTTATTTTCCCGTCATTTATATCTATCCTCTTGAAACAAATGCTGCGGCTGTTGGTTTTAATCTAGGCTCAAAAGAATCAAGACTAAAAACGCTATTGCACGCTAAAGCATCGCAAACACCACAAGCAACACCACCGATTCGATTAGTTCAGGAAAAAGGGGCTGGTTTATCCACTATTATTTATTATCCCGTTATCCGTCGAAACTACACTAACAATGCAGATTCAAATCAAGGAACGTTTTTGGGTTACATTAGTGGCGTCATAAGAATTCAACGATTATTGGGAGACTTACTCGACCAAGTAAAAGCCAATCAATTTGATCTTAGCCTGAGTGATATTACAGACAAAGAACAATCTGTATTGATTGTTGAACCTAGCGAAGGACCTCTACAAGGGTTCCTTCCCGTGATACAGAAATTTGACTTTGCTGGAAGAGTTTATCAAGTAGAGTTTTTTGCTAACCAGAACTTCAAACTAACCTCAAAAGACTGGGCTAGCTTTATGATCCTTACTATTGGATTTATATTCGCTGCTATTTTACAGGCATTTATTTTATTACTGACCGGTCGTACCGAGTCGATCAAATTAGAAGTCGCCGCAAAAACACGGGATTTATTACTCGCCACCAAAACAGCGGAGAAAGCCAGCCGCGCCAAATCAGAATTTACGGCTAACATTAGCCACGAACTAAGAACCCCACTTAACGCCATTATCGGTTTAATTAATCAATGTCTAAAAACTGAGTTAAACGAAAAGCAACGAGATTGCCTCTCAAAAGCACGCCTTGCCAGTGAAACGCTGACCGGCATTATTAATAGCACACTGGATTTCTCCAAAATCGAAGCGGGCAAACTGGAACTTGACTTCACGCCCTTTAATTTTCCGCACTTACTAAACAAAATAGCCGCCATCTTCGGGCACAAGGCAAAAGAGGGCGAGCTAGAGTTTGCAATCGACTTACCAAATAGCATTCCGGTAATGCTCATCGGCGATCAGCTCAGGCTAGAACAAATATTGTTAAACCTACTGGGCAACGCTTTCAAGTTTACACCAGCCGGAGAAGTTCGATTAAAAATTAATATCGAGAATGAAACAGAATCAAATACCACGATATGCTTTCAAGTGATTGACACGGGCATTGGTATTCCCGCTGATAAACAAGCCTCCATGTTTGAATCATTTCATCAGGTGGATAGTTCTACCAGTCGAAAGTTTGGCGGCACGGGCTTAGGTTTAACCATTAGCAAAAAATTACTACAGTTAATGAACAGCGATATCCACTATAAAGGTCAAGAAAATATTGGCAGTAACTTTCAATTCTCTATCTCTTTTGAATTGGCCGATACTAAGCGGATGACAGTGCAAGACTTTCAATTGTTAAACGACGCACTCTCAGAAAAAACAGTATCACCAGCCGCGCCTCCCACCGTTTTAGCAAACAAGAAAATACTGGTGGTAGAAGATGTGGAACTCAACCAGGTTATCGTAAGAGAAATTTTAAAAGAGTATCAGGCCAGCGTATCTTTAGCCGGTAATGGACGAGAGGCGCTCGAAATTTTACAGCAAAGTCATAATTTCGATCTCATATTAATGGACATTCAAATGCCGGAAATGGATGGTTATGAAGCAACTCAAGCAATACGAGAAGACCCTGGTCTAGCCCACCTTCCCATTATTGCCATGACAGCCAATGCGATGAAGGAAGATGTCGACCAATGTTTAGCCGCCGGTATGAACGCACATATCGCTAAGCCCATTGACGAGAAAATATTGGTGAGCCGAATTATAGAGGTGTTATCATCCAATAATCCATAAGCTGTTGGCCCAGCGGTCTTTGGGTCTATTTACCGTTCTATAATGTATGCATTTTAATAGCTTACATCCGTCATTCTTTAACCCCTAGCAGCAAAATAAATCTGAATGTACAGCGGGTATTAGCTCTCCTCTGCCAACAAGGTTGTTGATAAAGAATCTAAACGGCAATTTATGATAGATTATGACTTTGGTGAAGCAGATACGCCTGTGGGTGTCACTCGTCAAGACGAAACGAGTTTGAAGAGTATTATGAACCCGGCCTCCGAGACATGGGATTTAACTCACCCAGCTTTGATAAGTGACATAAGCAAGGCACGAAAGAGGCGCAAGAACAACTCAGCGCCCTAGAGCTGATGAAAGAAAATCTCGGCGTTCTTGATATAGAATTAAATCACTTTGATATCAAAATTCGTTTACAAACCAGAAAGTCTCTACTGGTTTATATTATTAAGGTACATTACACTCTTAGGCTTACGCTCGATATTCCGACATATGGGCAAAAAGAGAAATAGACGGTAAACAGCCCTAATAAATAACTCTGAGGCTTTAAATGAGTTAGTTATGAATAAAGCGTCTTACCTTTTTCGGGACCGGTTAATTAGACATTTGTAAACGATGGATTATTTACCTCATTCAAATAGTTACGACAATAGAAATATTTTATGCCTATGACATATCCTGTCGCCAACATTAAAACCATTTTTGGTATCGACCTCCGCTCACTGGCTTTATTTAGAATCAGTCTGGCAAGTATGATTATTATCGATCTGCTATTTAGACTCAGGGACCTGAAAGCCTTTTATACCGATAATGGTGTATTGACACGGATCGATTCCATCACCTATGCCAGCGAGTTTCGCACATCATTACATTGGTTGAGCGGAGCGGAGTGGACACAGGGATTGTTATTTTTGGTTGCTGGTGTACTGGCCTTCTGTCTGCTTGTGGGTTATCGCTGCAGAGTTTCTGCCATCATGAGTTATGTGTTACTCATGTCACTACAAAATCGCAATGAATTTCTAACCAATGGCGGAGATAATCTGTTAATGGTAATGAGTTTTTGGGCCATGTTTTTACCTATTGGTGCCAGATACTCAGTCGATGCAGCACTTTCCAAAACGTATAAAACCACACCAAATGCCTCAATCAATACTCAACAACGCTATTTTTCAATCATTACCATAGCTGTTCTACTACAGGTTATGTATCTATATTTTTTTACCGCCGTCCTCAAAACGGGAGATGCCTGGCGAGTTTCTATGGATGCGGCCTGGTATGCGGTCAATCTTGATCAATATGCCACTTTATTTGGTCGTTTTCTCAGAGACTTTCCTGGGCTATTAACATTTGGGACTTATTTTGTCTGGTATCTTGAAATACTCGCCATTATTTTTATTTTTTCTCCTATCTTTCATACGCCGCTGAGAATACTGACTCTAGTCCTACTCATTATTATGCATGCGGCTTTCTTTTTTAGCCTACATATCGTGTTATTTCCGCTGATTGATTTAGTTTCACTGACGATATTTTTGCCCTCTGCTTTTTGGGATTGGCTACAAGAAAAATTTAAGTCGGAACGCCGTGAAAAAATACGCATTTACTATGATGAGGATTGTGGTTTTTGCCTGAAAACCTGTTTGATATTGCGCATGTTTTTATTGCCAAGCTCTGTGGCGATACTTCCTGCACAAAGTGACTCCACGATTTATTCTGTGATGCAACGAGAAAATTCCTGGGTTGTTGTTGATCACACAGGCAAGCAGCATATCCATTGGCATGGTGTACAGTATCTCTTTATGGTCTCTGTGCTCTTTTGGCCAATTGGTCTCCTGATGAATATCGCTCCGCTAATGAAACTTGGCAACCAGTTTTATCGCTGGGTAGGTAACAATCGATATAGGCTAAGCCAGTATACAGAAACCTTACTACCTTATAGAACAGTCAATGTTTCGCAACCGTGGTTAATTATTATAGTGGGAGCTTACTTTTTTTACGTTGTAACCTATATCAATATCGCGGGAGTGAAGGAGTGGAAAGTTAGTAAGCCACAACACGTTTTAGTCACAGAAAAAATATTTCGTCTTGATCAACGCTGGGATATGTTTGCTCCTTACCCTTTAATTTTTTCCGAAATGCCAGTTATTACAGGCCATACTAGATCCGGCAAAGAAGTCGATGTTTATAATATGACAATGGAACCACCTAGCTGGGAATGGCCAGAATTACTGTCATGGGAATTTGAGAATTACCGCTGGCGAAAATACCTAGGACGAGTACGATCCTATAAAACAAATACTATTCGCGAAGGATATGGCGCCTACCTATGTCGCCGCTGGAATGATAGAAAAATTCCAACATCAGACGAACTCGCATCGTTTGAAATTTATTTTGTGCGCAAAAAAAGCATGCCACCTGGAGAAAAGAGACCTGAATCGACAATACGCGCTTGGCGCCACTGGTGTTTTGCATCCTATGCACCTGGAGAACCTGGTGCTTTTCTTAAGTGATTAAAGTCGCTCTACAATAAATACAATGTGGCCGTACGATTTAATATTTATCCTTATCTTCCTTTTTACAAGATCATTGTAGCTATTTATCTGCAACAACATATTGCCAATATTGAATTTAGCATTAATAATCTTCTTTTTTGGTAGATAACCTATGACACTCCCTTCACGCTTTATAAACCTACTTTCACTGCTTATTCGCAGCCCTTCAGTCGTAGGTGCGGAACATTCTTTTTTTCGTGTATTACAGCGAGAGCTAGAGGAGCGCGGGGCTCATGTCACTTGGTATGAAGGCTTATTAGTTGCGCAAGGCTCTAAACCCAATAGCCTAATGCTATCGGCACATATTGATCGCCATGGCCTTATTTGTACCGGACCAAATGAATTCCAATACGCTGCCTTTGTGGCTGGCGCCCGTTCAGACTTACTTGGTAACTCCGTAAGTGAACAACTCATACAAAAAATTGTGAGTCGTTTCCAAACCACACCGGTTTACGCTTACGAACCATGGTCCGGAGCCTATCGGGGTCGAGGCCAAATAGAAGCCACCTCAATTTGTGAATACAGAAACAACCTTATTTTTGAATTATCGGGCCTAGAACATCTAGTCGCAGGCACACCTGTGGCTTTTGTGGATGATTTAAGTATCACAGATACGGCATTAGTGGGGCAATTGGATAATGTGCTAACTGCCGCCGTACTGGTGTACCTATTTGAACTCGGTTTTGAAGGTACTGCATTTTTTACAGCACAGGAAGAAGCGGGAAAAAGTTGGCGATATTTATTGGAGTGGTTTCTTCGCTTTGGCAACCAAACCAATCAGTTAATCGTTGTTGATACTAGTCCCTACCAAGATTTTACCGAAACCCAAAAACAACACTTAGTACTACGTTATAAAGATGCCAATGCGACCTTTAACTCAGAACTAACCGCTAAATTACTCGCTTGCTGTCAAAAGCACGGCTTCACCACACAATTTAAAGATGAATATGTGGAAGCCAAAAATAAAATAGCTGTCGCAAAAGGCGAAGAACCCGCATCACTTGGCTCTACGGAAATGGGGCGCATTATTGCGGCATCAAACCAACTCGTCACGGGTACGACCTTACAAATCCCTTCCTCTGGCTATCACACAATGAACGAGTCAGCACCCTTAGCATCTGTGGCTGCCTTTATCACTATATTGAGTGAATTAGCAGGCATTGCCCGAAAAGCCTAGTTATAAGAGATTATCATCAAAAACAAAGCACGGTTTTATACAGAGTAAAAGTCAACGTTTTACATTTTCACAAAAACATAGACTACCGTTTTCCGCTAGTTTTTTTGATAAAGCACGCCTATAGTGGGCTTTACTCAATTCACTAATATGCTCTTTGCCATGTTAAAAGCTGCTATTTGCTCAAAAGCCAGACTATCGCGAGATGCTCGTTTTGATGGCAAGTTTTTTACTGCGGTGAAAACGACAAAAGTTTATTGCCGCCCGATTTGCCCAGCCTCTCCTCCTCTCGAAAAAAATGTGCAGTATTTCCCAACCGCTATTGCGGCAGCGCAAGCAGGTTATCGACCCTGCCTACGTTGTCGCCCTGATAGTGCACCAGGCTCACCGGCGTGGAAAGGTGTTAATACAACGCTAGAGAGAGCCATTCAATTAATTCATGAAGGCGCTTTGCAAACGAAATCGGTCGTAGAACTCGCCGAAAAATTAGGTATAAGTGAACGCTATCTGAGAAAATTATTTGCAGAACATTTGGGCTTATCCCCTAAGACCTATAGTTTGTATCAGCAATGTTTATTTGCAAAACAGTTACTACATCAAAGTTCATTGAAGATTACTGATATTGCTTTTGCCAGTGGCTTTCACAGCATCCGTCAGTTCAACGATTGCTTTCGCAAACATATTCAGCTCACACCATCCAGTATAC
>JBNKUQ010000089.1:0-12922 GCA_050298695.1 Cellvibrionaceae bacterium | reverse complement strand
CTTCCCATTTTTGACCGGCGCATTCACGAGGCCTTCCCCTTAAAAACCGAAGTACAACAAGACTTATTCGATCAACTCAATTTCGCCTATATCGGTGGACGCTACCGCAGTGATAGTGAATTCCCCGTTAATCAGGAACAGCTCGATTATTGGTGTGAAGAAACAAAAAAATTGATAGATTTAACAAAAGTGATTTGTAACGAGCGGATTCAGGTATTTAAAGAAGCTGGAAAAACATAGGGGTAAGAACTATAAGCTATTTTATGAATTTACGGCGGGCTTGATTGTATTAAGACGTTGAAATACATTATGCACTGTTCCAAATGATCAGAGTTTGTTTGAATTTTGGTCTTTTTTTGAAATCATAAAAGAGGATAGGAAGAAATGGAAATGCGTTACATCACAACGGATAACACCGTTTGGTTACAAGTAAAACTCGAACCCAGCACAAGAATTGTCGCGCTGCTGCAATTTCTTAAAATTAACTTTGATAGAAGAAATAATTCAAGAGATTACTTCACGATAGAAGAGGGCGTTTACAAGGGTAGCTCAGCCTCTGTTTCTCAAAAAACTGCTAACACCTCTTGGCTCGGTAGCCCTCTGCCTGTATACCAAAGTGCTGTCACTCTCACGTTTAAAAAAGCTTCCGGAGAATTAATTACTCCTATTGATATTCTGAAAGCAAAAACAGATTCATCAAACCCTATTGCTAATGGACAGCACCCTATACCGTTACCAGACTTTCCTCATAGTTCTTGGCCAAGGGTATGTCTCTCAAGCCTCTAAAGCATTAACTTGGTTTTACTTAGGAACAGGTAATGCAGTGGCGGGAAATAACGATCGGTATTTACACCCTGGTCGTATCAGTGCTGGTTGTATAACCGTGACTGATATATCAAGATGGGATGCGTTTTATAATGCAATAATTAAGTGTAGGGCAACTGGAGGAAAAAATGTTGGAACTGTCATTGTCCAAAATTAGCCGAAGCTTCTCTCCTCTCATACCAATACCGGTATTATTTTTTTTATTTTCTGCTGGTTTATCGGCTAATGATTTTAGTGATCAAGCTTCGATCGTTGATCATTATTATATCGTTAGCGATGAAGATCGCAGCCTCGCTCAATCAATTGAGAAGCAAGCACAGGATAGAGAAAAAAAAAGGAGCTAAGTCAGTTGGCCCTTTGGTTAAGTTATGGTGTGAGGCAGTACTTATTGCACCTAATACCAAAAATTTATCGAAGTGTGCTTACTTTCAATATGAATCGATAAAGTATATGTCCAACCCACAACCTTCTGTTGAGGCGGTGAAAGTTCAGCTTGCTACAGAATCGTTAGTGATGATTCGTTCAGCGTTAGAAATAGCAGGTGGTGATAAAACAGTTGATGATGAATTACGAAAAAAGTTATTAGCAAATTTTCATTGCTTTCGAGAAATTAAAGAGAGTAATGGGGCAAGCAATTCGTGTTCTCTAGCGAAATAATATTGAAAGGTGTAAAAGATACCTTTTCTAATCTGAGAAAGTTTAAAAAAATTGATGACTTACCCCTTAAAGATCGGTTCACAGAAAATAGTACCTTTACCCTATTTGTATTTGTGTGGGCGTTGGTTGGGTAACGGCTACTTCTTTTTTATCTGCTGGGTGTTGACGGTTAACAAGGTCGAGCAAGTTTCCTCCAATTTCAGCTAAACTTTTCTTTGTATCGAGAAGCGCTTCTTCAGTATTCGGTGGTTTTATAGGGGGTTCATTTTTTATCGGAAGATACTCAGCAGGTAAATTATTTAAAAGATCTCGTGAAATAGGGTTGTCGAGCATATGCGTGTGGTAGTTTTTAAAAGCTTGATGCGGTGACTGAAAGGGTGAATACTGAAGAGAGTCGAGCATGGCTTTGTAGTCCTTTGTTTGGGATTCAGTTAAAGGGGTGACTAGCCCTTTTTCCACTATCTCATTAAATCGTTTTTGTCTCAGTACTTCATTGTTTTTATAGTCGCCTTTACCTTCAATAACTTTAGTTATGTCATCCGCGCCATCTCTTAGCCGTCGAAGAAAATTGGCGCCAGAGCGCCGATGGTTTTCTGATACTTTATTGAAATCGACACCGCTGTGCTCTAGTATTTTTTTGTCGTTGTACTGATAAAGTTTTCCATCTAACTCAAACACTCTATCCACATTTTCAACCGGGACAGGTTTGGCGCTAGCAAAAGGCTTTAGCTTATCCTCTGGAGCTAGCTGGCCGGCGACTAAAAAATTCATTTTTATTTCTCGTTCTGCTTGAATTCTAGCGTTGGGTTTTTCATCTTTAATTTGTTCTAATTGTTGGTCGCTAGGCGACCACCAGCTATTTTGTTTCATTAATTCGGTTGAGTCGAATTCTTTATCGAATATGACTACCGTATTACCTGTTTGCTTATCGACGACCTGTGTATAGCGATTATCTTTACCCCAATGTTGGATTGAATAATTGGGATTGTCTTTATATTCTTCTGGGCGTTTGCCGAGTTCTGATTCATCTCCCGATAAAAAGGCATTAACCGTGCCTATCGTTTTTGCAATTTCTGTATTGCGCCCCAGCCACATTGCATTGCCAGGAAAATAGTCTTCCATCCCGTGTCTTGACCATACTTCCCGATCTTTTTCTAATATGGAATTGTTGTTAAAGTTCTCGGGTTTACCACTCTCTGCTGATTTTTTTGCTAAATTAATAATAGCCTGATCGATTTCGTGAGAAAATTTATCCAGTGTCAAATTGTATTTTTCCGGATTGGCAATTTTTGCTCGATAGTTACCCTCTAGGGCGAGTCCACCTGCGGTTCCGGAATATGTGGTGATTTGTGCTTGCAGCATCAGAGCGGGGTTGCCTGTCACAGCCCATAGCTCAAGATAAGCGCCTCCTCTGTCACCATGGTCTAGCCGTGCTTGTGCTCTGATACTTGCTTCTCTTAATTCATCAGGCGTTGGAACTCTCGGGTTAGCATTACGTTCCGCTAATGCTTGAGTGATGGTAAAGGCTTTCATAATCTTTTCTTGCTCTTAAAAAATTTTAATTGAATAATCCTTTTAATCGAATTTTATGTTGCTATTTTTCTTTATTTTTAGAACATTTTTTATTTATTTTAAGTGCTAAGTTTTAAGCAAGCCATATGATATTTATCATATGATTTATTGCTACTGTTTCTTTGTTATCTTTAATGTGCTAGCGAATCATAGCGATGTGTCTGACAGAGTAATAGCGCTACACTTTTTGGTTATCTGTAAAATTGTTTATAAATGTCAAATTAACTTGCTTTTCAGATGTGAGGTGGCTTTGTTAGGCTATTGCTGGGGTGGGGGATGCGGTAGTGGTAAGCGCAAGTTATACCTCTCTCTCGATGGTATGCCAAAAGAAACTATCTTCGAGTCATAAATTAATCCGGTGTAGATTTTATTGGTCATGTAGATGTATTGGTTAGGTAGGTTTATTGAAAAGATACGTTAAACGATATTCCGCAATAACGATCAAAGTATTTGTTGTTTAGGTCGTCATGCCCGCGTAGGCGGGTATCCAGAGCTGTCGAGGCCAATTTTAGTCTGGATTCCCGCCGGCGCGAGAATGACGGCTGAGTTTCTATATTATGATTGTGGCTTTTAAAAATTTAAGTCTTTCCTTTATGGTTATTGTATTTTTGTTAAACGTCTTGGTAGTAGTCTTCAACGTTATTTAAATGCTAAAAATTAAATTTAAAGCCAGCTCGAACCGCTTCATAATCACCAAACTCTATATCGTAGTAGGTATAAAGCGCGTACATATGAAAGGTTTCTGAAATAGGAAAATCAAAATTAAGCTGAAAAACAACATCAGAGCCATCGTAGTCTTTGTCATTTTCTTCGCTATCAAACCACTCTTCATCATCCACGTCTAAACGCCATGATGAAACCCCAACTTTGGGGGTGATTTTAAATTTATCGCTGATATTAAAGCGGTAGCCTATCAGTGCACGATAATCTTTAACTTCGTAGTGGTCATTGGTATCAAAAACATCAAACGTAGAAAAAGCTGTTTCAGAGTAATTGAGCTCTAACAACAAATTCATATCGAATTGATAGCCGGCGGATAAACCCAGCGAAAAACCACTGCTGCCATCCTTTCTTCCATCCGCGCTATATTCCTCGGTAACATCCACCTCGGCAAATCCTATTTCCGGCGCAATAAAAAAATTACCTGCGTAGGAGTTCATAGTACTCATGCTTAATAAAAATAAAGCTATCGTTTTTAATTGTCTTATCATCCCGTGTATCCTTATTTGATTTTAATGTCGCCAGCCCTTGCTTCTGCAAGAGCGCGAAGATTGTACCCTAATACCCCGTGGGCGAGAAATGCATAAAATCTTTTTGTTTCCCAGGAATTTCACCACCCCATACCAACCCTAGAGATTTTAAAGCGCGCACGGTAAAACTATCGTGAGTTAGGCTGCCATGTTGACCTGCTCGCCATGGACCTCCTTGAAGAAGCTGGCATTGGGGGCCAAAGTTCAGGCAGTTGGCATATAAGCCATTTTGTTGCCGATTGATATCGATGGCGATGCCAAAAGAATGATTGCTGAAGCGAGTGCGATCTCCTTCTTTATCAGCATCGCCCTTCGTCATACCCACTCGGTATCCAGTGATGGATAGTAAGGGTTCTCCTGCCGCACGTATTCTCAATAATGCTTGTTCTAATTTTGGTGCAAGGTACTTACATACTTGGAAAGGCTTCAGGCCGGGGAGTGTGATGGTGCTCTGGTCTTCTTCACACACCGTGCAACCCGTTCTTGGGTCTTTTTCTAGGGGGCTTAGTTGTTGGTAGGGTTTATTGACCTCCTTAAAATCAACCGCTGTTTTGGAGAGCGTATTCCATTTATAGGTAGAGTAATGACACATTGCCTCTGCATTTAAGGTGAGGGGAAAGAGTAATAAAAGGAGTATAATGCTTATTTTTTGCATGTTGGATAAGGGCAGCTCTAAAAATTGCTTTTTTGCCCGCTGGCGGCGTTGCGGTCGTACTCAACCAATCTGCCTGGAGCAGATTTGTCGTGCGCCCGCGCCTTGCCTACAGGACGTAGGTAATGAGCGTTAGCAGGAGCGTTGCCAACGAACAAAAATTCTAATTTTTAGAGATGCCCATAAGTTTAAAAATGTTTAACAAAGTGATATTGCATATTAAACGGATATTTACTTCTACACCACCAGAGTATTCATTGCGCTGGCAACCCTCGTGGTCTGATTTCTTGTCTGAAACGGTGGCCTTTTATCGCGTGCTTTCTACATCGGACAAGCAAACGTTCGAGCGGCGTTGTTTGCTATTTATAGAAACCACGCGTATTGAGGCGGGGGCTTTTGAGGTGACGGACCAAGATCGTTTGCTGGTTGCCGCCAGTGCCATTATCCCTGTCTGGGGTTTCCCCAGTTGGCACTACTTTAACCTTGAAGCTGTATTTTTGTTGCCGGGTAGCTTTAATAAACAATTTGAGTGTGGCCAAGAAGACTCCACTATTGCGGGAATGGTGGGTGCTGGGCCGATGTTAGGCAAGATGGCGCTTAGTCGCCCACATCTCTATTTGGGTTTTCAAAATAGCCGCGACAAATGCAATGTGGGTATTCACGAGTTTGTCCATCTTTTGGATATGGCAGATGGCCGCTGTGATGGTGTGCCTGAGCGTCTGCACCAGTTTGAATGCACCGCCACGTGGTTTGATTTTATTGAAAATAAAATCAGTGAAATCGATGAGGGTGATAGCAATATTAGTGACTATGCGGCCACCAACCGCCAAGAATTTTTTGCGGTGGCCTCTGAGTACTTTTTTGAACGGCCTAAAATGCTGAAGCAGAAGCATCCCGAACTCTTTGAGGCGCTAACACGTTTCTACCGACAAAATGTTCTGGAAATAGAAAAGGATATGCAGATGCGGGGAAAGTCTCCTTGCCCTTGTGGCAGTGGCAAGCGCTATAAACACTGCTGCATCCCTACCGATTAACTCCAATTTTTCGTACTAAACCCAAAAAAGTGGGATGCAATCCACATTTTGACCGTTTGATGATTGTTTAAATATAACTATATATTTATATTTATAGTTATGAAAGATCAATTTGTATACAATTTGCCGGAGTGTTGGGCGGGCGTTGCCAATATTTTTGAGGCCTTGGGGTCGCCCATTCGTCAGAAAATTTTACTGGTGTTTGAGCGGGAAGAAGAATTAACCATAAAAGATATTGCCGATGTTTTCCCCTACAGCCGAACCAGTATTCAATTTCACTTGGGGGTATTGGAGAAAGCGGGCCTTTTATTACGTCGTAAAGAGGGGAGAGAAGTGTTATTTCACGTAAACAAGTCGCCACTGCTCAAGGCATTGGAGCAAGTCAGCCACTATGTGAAGGAAGAGGTGTAACTCATATGGAAAGGTCTATTCAAATTTTAGGAACGGGGCATTTTTTGCCTCAACATTGTTGTTTAAGTACAGAGTTGGATAAAAAATTAGGTTTAAGGGAAGGAAAGCTAGAGTCCATTGGTGGAGTACATCAGCGCTATTTTGCCGATGAGACCGAAAATGCTGCGCTGCTCGCGGCCTCTGCAGTGAGGCAAGCCTTGTTATCTGCCAATTTATCCCTGGATGATATCGATTGCTTAGTGGCAACCAGTGCAACCATGGATCAAGGAATGCCATCCAATGCTGCGTTGATTCATCGGGAGTTGGGTTTGTCGGTTCGAGCAATTCCAGCCTTTGATATTAACGCGAGTTGTTTAGGTTTTTTGGCGGCACTGGATACCTTAACGCATATGTTAGCGGCGGGAGCTTATCAGCGCATTGTATTGGTAGCGGCCGATTTAGCTTCCTGTGGTTTGAATTGGAGTCATTTGGAATCGAGCGCCATTTTTGGTGATGGTGCAGCGGCTGTTGTGCTAGGGCCAACACCTCAGTCAAATCGCAGTAAAATCTATGCAACGGCTTTCAATACGTTTTCTGAAGGTGCGCATTATTGCGAAATTCCAGCCGGTGGTTCTCGCTATCACCCGGATCGCATTCAGCAGGAATTTATTCCCCTCACAAAATTTCATATGCAGGGTAAAAAAGTGTTTCGTTTAGCATCGGAACAGATACCTGACTTCTTAGAAAAATTACTAACCGAGGCCAATATGTCCTTGGCGGATATTGATTGGGTTGTGCCTCACCAGGCTAGTCAACTGGCAATACATCACTTGATTAAGCGCTTAAAAGTAGATGCTGAAAAAGTTATTAATATTTTTAAGTATTACGGTAACCAAGTGGCCGCATCTTTGCCAACCGCATTGGATATCGGTATTCGTGATGGCCGCATTCAACGAGGCAATAAATTGCTACTATTGGGCTCTGGTGCTGGCCTGTCGATGGGCGGTGCGGTGATGGAGTACTAAAACTAAATGAAAATATTAGTCACAGGAGGCACCGGTTTTTTAGGCCGACATATTGTGTGGCGTTTAGCGGAATTGGGTCATGCGGTTACATTCACTGGGCGACAACAGTCCGCTGCCGATGAAGTGATTAAACTTAGTTCGGCTGCCGTGACATTTTTGGCTTTGGAGCACGGTGAAAAAAACAGCCAAGACTTGCTAGTAGAAGTCGCGCAGGGAATGGATGCGATTATACATTCTGCGGCACTCTCTTCGCCTTGGGGCAGTAAAAGTGATTTTTATAAAGCGAATGTGTTGAGTGCTCAGGAAGTCATAGTGGCATGCCAACAAAATAGTATTAAGCGTTTGGTTCATATTTCCACGCCCAGTCTCTATTTTAATTTTTGCGATCGCTTAAATATAAAAGAAAGTGATGCCTTACCAAGCCCCGTGAATTCGTATGCAGCAACCAAAGCCCGGGCTGAATGTTTGGTGAAAAGTGCCAATATTCCAGAGACTGTTATCTTGCGTCCGCGTGCATTATTTGGTCCCTGGGACAATACATTAATGCCACGGTTGTTGCGTGTGATAGAACGTGGAGCCATTCCTTTAATGCGTGGTGGAAACGCGCAATTAGATATTACTTACGTTGAGAATGTTGTTGATGCTGTTGTTTTATCCTTAACAAAATCGCTGCCAGGTTCTTGCAATATTTACAATGTGAGCAATGGCGAGCCTTATCATATCCAAGATTTATTAGCGCAACTTGCGCAACACTTCTCGTTACCCTTGCGAACCAAAAAAGTGCCTTGGCCGCTTGTGTTTACCGTGGCGAAATTAATGGAGTATTGGGCAAGTCTATGGAATACCAAAGAGCCGCCACTGACGTGCTATGGCGTAGGTGTTTTAGCTTATAGTCAAACACTGGATATATCGGCTATTTCGAAAGAGCTAGGTTATCAACCTAGAATTAGTATTGAGGAAGGTTTGCGTCGACATGCGCGCTGGTTTGCTGAGCAAAATAAAATGAGTGGTCGTAGTATATGAGCCAAATTGATGTGCATTATCTACGGGTTGGTCGGTGCCGGCACTTGGAGTGTATAGCCGCGCGCGGCGGTGATTGGAAGATGGTTGACTTTCCATCATTCTGCGGGCTTATCCGCCACCCCGATGTTGGTTGGATTTTATTTGATACGGGGTATGCGGATCATTTCTATCAAGCCACAAAAAAATTGCCGGAAAGTCTTTATCGCATTGCATTGCCGGTGGATCTTCCCGAAGAAGAAAAATTATTAACTCAGCTTAATGCACTTGGTATCAATGCAGAAGACATCCGTTTAATTGTGGTATCTCATTATCATGGTGACCATATCGCAGGCCTCAAAGATTTTCCTAATGCTCATTTTATTGCTAGCCGCAAAGACTCGAATAATATGCAGTCCTTATTGAGAAAACCATGGCGGGCAACCTTGCAAGGTAAATTGCCTAGCTTGCTACCGCAAAATTATTTTCAGTGCTTACGTTATGCAGAAGATTATCCTGTCGTTGATTTGCCTGCATGGATGCAGCCCTTTGAAAAAGCCTATGATCTTATTGGTGATGGCCGTATATTGCTGATTCCATTGCCCGGTCATAGTCATGGGCAGTTAGGTTTATTCATTAATGACGATAATCAGCAACCTATCTTTATGGTGGCCGATGCCTGTTGGTCCTTAAAGGCATGTAAAGAAAGTCGCTTGCCAGCTCTGCCTGCTCGGATCGCAACGGACAATATACAAGCCTACAAAAAAACCTTTGATAAGCTGGGGGAAGTTGCCAATAGAGAAGGCAATGTTGCAATATTGCCATCACATTGTACGGATAGTTGGCAACGATTTAATGATGGAAATAGATAAGAAATAAGGTGAAATGGAATGCGTAAGTTGAAAAGTAAAGGTATTACGCTCTATCATTTTTTTTATAGTCGTTGGTTTCTGAATTTTAAAAAACGAGAAAAACTACAGGCCTGGCAGCAAAAAAAATTACACTATTTTTTGCGCTATATTTTACCTAAGGCGGCTTTTTATCGCAGCTTTCAATATGGACAGCTCAGTGACTTACCGATGATGGATAAGTCATTAATGATGGCTGATTTCGAAGCGAGAAATACACAAGGCATTAGTGGTGAAGAAGCAATGGCCGTTGCGCGCGAGGCAGAAGAAAGCCGTGATTTTGAACCAACTCTAAAAAGATTAACCGTAGGACTGTCCAGTGGTACATCTGGAAAACGGGGGTTATTTTTGGTGAGTAACGAGGAGCGTGCTCGTTGGGCGGGAATATTGTTAGGAAAAGCATTGCCTAGTCGTTTTGTCTGGCAGATATTGGCCTGGTGGAAGCCACCGCTGCGCATTGCATTTTTTTTGAGGGCCAATAGTAATTTATATAATACCTTGAATAGTCGGCGTATTGATTTTGGTTTCTATGATTTGTTAGCGGGTATCGATGCGCAAGCTGAAAAATTAAATCAGCAATTCCCCGATATATTGGTAGCGCCGGCAACTGTGTTGCAACGACTATCGCAATTAGCGCAATCGGGAATATTAAGGATAAAACCAAAGCATGTTGTTAGTGTTGCGGAAGTATTAGAGCCAACGGTAAGTGCATTAATAGAGCAGGCTTTTTCCTGTAAAGCACATCAGCTTTACCAGGCGACAGAGGGATTTTTGGCTTATACCTGCAAAAAAGGAAAGCTGCATTTAAATGAGTCGCATATATATATTGAAAAAGAATGGGTTGATAAAGAAAAGACACGCTTTTATCCTGTAATTACCGATTTTTCACGTACGACACAATTGATCGTACGTTATCGCTTGAATGATATTTTGCGTCTTGCAAAAACGCCTTGTAGCTGTGGTAAAGCGGAAACGCATATTGAAGCCATTGAAGGACGCTCAGATCAAATTCTATGGTTACCAAATGCTAAAGAAAATCAACTAATGGCCTTGTTTCCCGATAGTGTGCGCCGTGAAATGATGCTAGTTGACCCTCCTTTAGCAGAATACAGTATCGTGCAAACAGGAATGGTGTGGCAGGTTAATTTTCTCAGTGATGTAGTAGATGGAGATAATGTTAAAAAAGCTATAGAAAAAGCCATTAAAAACCTATGCCAGCAATTTGCGGTACAAATGCCCATACTATGTTTCGGTCAGTGGCAAGCACCAGCGCCTGGTGAAAAGTGTCGTCGCTTATGGTGTGATACTAAACCAGTATTACGTTCTTGATAGCAGCTCTAAAAATGATGCATTCATAGGGATGCCCTAAATATGGAACAAGAAAAATGGTCAATATTAAAATATCGCCTTCATCATATGTTAATAGGATGGGGAACGGTTATTGTTATCTATTTTTCTGTTGCCTGGAGGGATGTTCAAGTTAGTATTCTGCCGGAATTATGGTTAGATGAACAGTTAGCCTTTACCCCTCATGCAATATGGTTTTACCTTTTATTCTTTCTTTTTATTCCTTTTGTCTATCTTAAATCTCCTTTAGATAAAGTGCTGTACTTGCGCTATGCTATGCAAATCAGTGCTGTGATTAGTGGTTTTATTTTTTTCTTTTTCCCCACGCAGCTAATATATCCTAGTGTTGCAGGAAGCAATTTGAGTGAGCAGCTGTTAAAAATACTGATGTTAATTGACACGCCTAAAAATTGTTTTCCATCACTACATGCTGCGCTAAGTTTTATTGGTATATTTTTCTTTTGGCAAGCAAAAAAAATAGTGCAATCTATCTTGATAGCTTTTTGGGGTGTTGCCATTATGTTGTCTATTATTTATTTGCGACGACATTTGTCACTAGACCTTATATCCGGCTTATGTATTGGTTTGCTCTCTTGCTTCCTCGCTCCTTGGTTGATAAACCTTTTAAAAAAGAAGTCGAAAAAGTATGAATGATAAATTTGCCGCCATATCTTCACCCATTTTTAACAAAGATGGGGGTTTTTTAAAGGAGTTAAAATCTAGAGCGTCTATCTTGTTATCAGAAAACCATGATAATAAATATGCAGACCGATGGGCTTTTACCAAGTTTGCTATTTTTTTAACATTTTCAATGGCTTTATATCTTGCCTCCTTGCATTCAGCCAATATTTGGATCTTTACGTTTGTCTTTATTTTGTTTGTTTTTATATCGATGTTGCTAGCTATTAATTCATTTCATGATGCCTCTCATAATAGTGTTTTCGTAAGTTCAACCTATAATCGCTGGTTAATGGTGTTTGTTTCCATTCCGTTGGGCGTCAATCCCGATATTTGGACCTTGCGTCACGTTTACTTTCATCATAGCTATCCAAATATCGACAAATATGATTTGGATATTGAGCCAAATATGCTATTGCGGCAATCGCCATTTCATCAATGGTTTCCACATTTCCGTTACCAGCATTTTTATTGGCCGTTGGTTGCGGCGATATCCTTGCCTTATCTTTGTTGGTATTCTGATTGGCTCGACCAGTTAGGTAAAACGCCGTTATCGCGTTTTTCTCGTTTATTTACCGTAAAAGCATGGGTAAAGTTTTTAGCGTTAAAATTGATGCACCTTATTGTTATGGTGATAATTCCACTCATATTGTTAGATAGTTATTGGTGGCAAATCCTGCTCGTATATATAACATCCCAAATGATAGCCTCTTGCTTTTTGGTTATTGTCATCCTTGGGACCCATTGGGCAGAAGTCGGGTTTTTTCAAGCAGAAGACCGTTTTATTAAACACTCGTGGTCGCATCATGCATTTTTGACGGCTTGTGACTGGCAGCCAAAATCTCGATTCGTTAGCTACATTTTGGGCGGGTTAGACTTACATTTAACCCACCATCTTCTTCCCGGCTACTCACACCGCCACTATCCACAATTATCGAAAATTGTTGAAGAGTTAGCGGGAAAATATCAATTACCTTATCGTAAAATTACCTATCGTGAATTATTTTTATTGCAGCAAAAGTTTTTACGAGAAATGGGACGTAGACCGATCAATAATTACTAATCATATGAAATTAAAAAAAATAGTATGGGGTTTTGTTATAACGGCGTTGATATCAACCTTGTCTTTATGTATTACCTTTATTTTTAGTGTTTTATGTTTAGATGATAGTTTTTCTTCTCGTCTTCGAGGAGGCACAGAAAGGTATATTAACCAATATGTAGAGTCGTTGGCAGAGAGAGCGAGAACAGATACCTTGACTAAAAAGGACCGTATGGTTTTACATGGCGGAGTGTTATTAGGTATCGGTGTAAGTTATTTTACATACCCCGAGGCATCTGCGTTGCTTTATCACTATGTTTATGGCGATGGCAGCGAATTAGAGCTAGACTCATCATATTTTGAAAATAGTCACTATTTAAAAGAAGTGATTAGCAACATGAGGGAAGGTGATCATGGGCCATTTGCATTGCAGCAATATGAGGATTGGCGTTTGTCTTTGGTGCTTAACCCTTATTATCTTTCGATAAGGGCAGATACGGTTGATGCAAATAGAATCACACTCTATCATCCCAATATTAATTT
>JBNKUQ010000088.1:0-13086 GCA_050298695.1 Cellvibrionaceae bacterium | reverse complement strand
CTCCTCCTCTATCAATAAACGGCCTGCAACGCCTAGATCCAATTCTATTGAGCCTTGCCATACCTTTACATCCAAACCAGATGAAAAAACCGGTAACATTGGCATTAAATAGAGGCGCTGATTAAATTGTCGCAACTCAACCGTGTCCCAACTAACAATAGCGGAAGTTAACATGGCATTGCGACTAAAAAACTGCTCATGCACGGTTTTTAATTGTTGGGCATCGGGCAAATTTAATTGTTGTCGCTCGCACCAACGACGCAGTATATTATTAATACGTTCCGTATCGAACTGACGTAATTTTTTCCAATCAATACTCACACCATAGCGCTCATAGCGGTGATCAACCTTATGTAAATCCTCATCGGCCAGCGTATTCAACAAAAGTTGCGTTTGTTGAAAATGTTGCGACGTTTTAGCCAATTGTTTTTTAACTTGAGGCCAACGCTCTTCTAGTAAAGGAATGATACGATGACGCAAATAATTACGATCAAATTGTTCGGAAGCATTGCTCTCATCTTCAACCCACTCCAATTGATATTGCATTGCATAGCTTTGCAAACTCATTCGCTTAGAATCTAATAAAGGACGATACAAGGTTCCCAACCCCAATGGTCGACTGCGCGGAATAGCGCCTAAACCCAAGACACCTGCCCCCCGGAGTAAGCGTAATAATACCGTTTCGGCTTGGTCATCTTCATGGTGCGCCATCAATAATACATCTCCCTCACACAAATAATGCTCAAAGACACGGTAACGCGCTTCTCTTGCTGCCGCTTCAATACCTTGACCTTGAGCATTTAGAGCAACACGCTCACAATAAAACGGAATATTGGCTTTGATGGCAACTTGTCTACAATGCTCCTCCCATTGATCAGCATGAGCTGATAACTGGTGGTTAACATGCACAGCAACCATCGGCAAAGGCGATGCAAGCTGCTGATTCGCTATAGTAACGCCATGCAACAACACCGTTGAATCCAGTCCACCACTATATGCAACAACCCAACGTTTTGCAGTCTGTTCAAGGTTCTGTAATTCAGCAAGTATTGATGATTCTATGGACATGAAGTACGCTCTGGAAATAATTGACACACTATAAAACAACTAACCCAAGAATATCTATGCAAGACACTCATAAAAACAACGCGCCCTATGGCGCGTGGCCATCAACTATTAGCAGTCAAGTTCTAACTCAAGGTCTTACCCACCTAAACGAACCACAGTTAGATGGGGAATTTTGTTATTGGCTCGAATCCCGCCCGGTAGATAAGGGAGGTTGCCGCATTGTTCGCCAGCTTACTGAACAGCTACTAAGTAGTGAAGGTACAGTAGAAACCATCACACCCGAAGATGTGAGTGTGCGTACCCGCATTCATGAATACGGTGGTGGTGCTTATCGGGTACATAATAAAATACTTTACTATGTTAATGATAAAGACCAAAGGGTCTATTCTCTCGACAATAACAACAACGCAGAACCGCTAGCTCTATCTCCCGAAGGCAATTACCGTTACGCTGATTTTTGTATTGATGAACACAATCAACAACTGCTTTGCGTTTGTGAGATTCATAAAGAAAATCAAAAAGAGCCAGAAAACTGCATTATTTCACTAAAATTGGATGGTTCTTCAACAACAGGCTTTAATTTAATTGTTTTCGGTAACGATTTTTACGCTAACCCTCGCGTGTCACCCGATGGAACTCACCTTAGCTGGCTAACCTGGAATCACCCCAATATGCCTTGGGATAACAGCGAATGTTGGGTCGCAGAACTGAGCGCTTTTGGTTTACTCAAGAAAAAACATAAAGTCGCTGGTGGTGTCGATGGCAGTCGTAATGAATCCATTTTTCAACCGCAATGGTCACCCACTGGCGATTTATTTTTTGTCTCTGATCGCAACAACTGGTGGAATATTTATCGCTTTAATCTCGATAGTAAAGCCACGCACACAGTGGTAGAAATGGATGCGGAATTTGCCACTCCGCAGTGGGTATTTGGCATGTCCACTTATGGCTTTTTAAACAGCTTTACTCTTCTATGCTGTTATACCCAAGCTGGTCGCTGGCAATTAGCAAAAGTCGATACCATCACGAGTCAGTTCACCCCCATATCATTGCCTTTTTCCAATATTATGAATATCTATTGTGATGATGAAAATGACCGCGCTGTTTTTATGGCCGCAGGTGATGATAGCCTCAACCGTGTTGTGCTGTGGCAAGACAACCAACATCACAATATTCGCTATAGCGGTGAGTTCCCTATCGACAGTCAAGAATATTCCATCGCACAAGCGATCACCTTTACCAATCAACATCAGCAAAATGTCTTTGGCTTTTATTACTCTCCTCACAACACTCGTTATGAAGAGTGTAATGAAACTCTCCCACCACTAATTGTGATGTGTCACGGCGGCCCCACCGGCGCTACAAGCAGCGCATTGAATTTAAAAATTCAGTATTGGACCAATCGGGGCTTTGCCGTTTTTGACATTAATTACAGTGGCAGTACGGGTTATGGTCGCGAATATCGCGACCGTTTAAAAAAACAATGGGGGGTATTAGATGTCGACGACATTTGCGCCGGAGCCGATCACCTTGTGCAAGAGGGCCTGGTCGATCCCAAACGGGTACTGGTACGTGGTAGTAGTGCAGGTGGTTATTCAGTATTGGCGGCTCTGACCTTTCGCAATCATTTCACCGCGGGTGCCAGCCTGTACGGCATTGGGGATTTAAGTTTACTTGCGGAAGATACCCATAAGTTTGAAGCGCGTTATCTTGATCAATTAATTGGCCCCTACCCTGAGGCTAAATCCATTTATGAAGCGCGATCTCCTTTACATCATGTTGACCAGCTACGCTGCCCTGTTATTTTTTTACAAGGTCTAGAAGATAAAGTGGTTCCCCCCAACCAAGCCGAAGCCATGGTGGCAGCACTGAATAAAAATGATATCCCCGTTGCCTATGTGACCTTTGCCGACGAAGGACACGGTTTTCGACAGCCAGAAAACATTCGTTACGCATTAGATGTTGAATATGCCTTTTATCTTTCACAGTTCAAACTAGCGATAGAGGATGAATTACCTGAGGTACCCTATGTAAACGACAAAACAAAACTGAAGGAAAAAATCTAATGGGACGCTGGCGACCACCAAGAGAAAAAGGTTCTCCCTACATAACACCAGAAGGCGCGGCGGCATTAGAAGCTGAGCTTAAATATCTCTGGAAAGAAGAGCGACCAAAAGTTACCCACGATGTACATGAAGCCGCAAAAAATGGTGACCGCTCCGAAAATGGTGATTACATCTATGGTAAAAAACGCCTGCGAGAAATCGATAGCCGCGTTCGTTTTTTAACAAAGCGCTTAGAAGAACTCACCGTGGTTCACGACAAACCCCAAGATCAATCGCGTATTTTTTTTGGTGCCTGGGTAACCTTGGTTAATGATGACAACGAAACACGGCGTTATCGACTAGTGGGCCCCGATGAGTTTAATGTTAAAGAAAATAAAATCAGTATTGACTCACCTCTCGCAAGAGGCCTGCTCAAAAAGTGCATTGATGATGAAGTGATTATTCAAACGCCCAATGGCGATGAAATTTTTTATATTGAAAAAATTGAATATATTTGAGGAGAGTGTACAGATCACAGAAGACAGCTTACAACAAAAAAACACCGTAAGCTGTTGCCCTCCATGGATGAAGGGTACATTGCCTATATGGATATAGGTACTTAACGATAGCAGGATGCGGTAGCGGCAAAAATGCAGGCCAATTTTTGAGTAGCTGTTAGCTGTTTTTATAATACAGCCAATAAAGAATCAACGACATAATTAATATTTTTCTTATTCAAACCAGCAATATTAATTCGGCTTGAACCCACCATATAAATACTGTTTTCCTGTTTTAAGCGAGCCACTTGTTCTTGGCTAATACCTAGAAATGAAAACATGCCCTTTTCATCTTTAATATAGTTAAAACGATCACCGGCACCTGCGGCAACAAGTTGTTGCACGAACTCTTCACGCAAGTTGGCAATGCGTTCACGGACATCTGTCAGCTCTTGTTGCCACTGTTGTGTTAATGACAAGTCATTTAAAATCAAGTCAACCAATGCCGCACCATGGCTAGGAGGCATGGAATAAATTTCACGGGCAACATTTAACAACTGACCACGACAAACATCCGCCGTTTGGCTATCTTTTGCAACCACAACAATGGCCCCAACGCGCTCGCGATATAAACCAAAGTTTTTAGAACAAGAACTCGCTATGATCACTTCAGGACATTTTTCTGCCAAGTAGCGCAATCCGTAGGCATCTTCATCTAATCCATCTCCCAAACCTTGATAAGCCATATCCACGAAAGGGGTCGCGCCTTTCTCCAATAATAAATCGGCAACTGCATGCCATTGCTCACGAGTTAAATCAGCACCAGAAGGGTTATGACAGCAACCATGAAGCAAGACTAAATCTCCCGCGTCTACCTTGGCTAAGGCCGTCATCATGCCATCAAAGTCGATACCATGTTGTTGATAGTCGTAATAAGGGTACTCGTGCAAACTTAAGCCTGCGCTCCCTAACAATGGAATGTGATTAGCCCAAGTAGGCGTAGAAACCCATACTTTAACGCCATTGCGGCAACGATTAAGCATGCCTGCCGCTACTCTCAAAGCGCCACAGCCACCTGGTGTTTGTACACTACTGACTCGCTTATCTCGTAAGGCTGAATGATCCTTACCTAACAATAATCTCTGCATGCCTTGGTTAAAACCCTCGGAACCCTCGGGAGCGGAGTACACCTTAGTCATTTCTTGATCTGCCCAACGTGCTTGCGCAATGGACACAGCCGCCATAATTGGGGTGTGGCCATTTTCGTCTTTATAGACACCAGCACCCAAATCGACTTTTTCTGGGTTAGAGTCTGCGTTATAAGCGGCAACTAAGCCAAGGATGGGGTCCGCAGCAAGTGCGGGAAGTTGTTCAAACATGGGAAGAATTCCGAGGTTAATAAATCGATTTTTACAGCAGAGGCGCGATTATACGGATATTTCTGCCTAGATCCTATGTTTTGTAATGTAATGCAATGACACGTCGGATTTCTTGATCCAATACGTTAATTTTGAATATTAAAAAGCATTGAAAAAGACTGAAAAGAAATAAAAAACAAAACTATCTCACAAAAAATACTCGGAAATGTTAGTAAACACTAGCATTAAATGTCGCAAAAAAGCTCATTTTTCAAGCAGCAAATTCTCTACACCATTGAAATATATAAATTTTTTAAAAAATTGATAGCTATTTAATCTAACCCTAACAACAATTCTACTCTTATACTTCATATAACGTTAAATCAAACATGGTCACAGCCAAAAGCCAGACTATGTAGGAGGCAACTATCATGATCTTATCAATGATCGCCGTGAGAAACCCCGTCAGTGGTTTAGTAAAAATACTGACAAGTATCGTAGTATTAGCTATCTGCACATTATTTAGCAGCTATGGTCAATCGAATGAGATCCTACAAGAGGATATCCAATTATGGCTAGAAGAAAACCTCGCCGACACTACAGGAACGCATAATAATCTCTATTATGTGAGCCTAGTGGAGCCGACATATCAAAATCAATATACGGTAGTGACTGCACCACATACTTATATCTACGACCATGAATTCAAAGAATCGCAGGAGCGTATAGCTAAAGCCAAAGAAGAAAAACTATTGCGTCAACTCAGCGAACAGCTCAAAGTAAAACTGTTTACTCACAGAGATAAGTTTTCTAATCACACCATTTATGTCAATACTCTGAAGAGAGAGCTGGTAGGAAAAAGCCAAATTGGTCGTGCAAAATATGAAATTCGCGTTTCAAAAAAACAAGCTGAACTTAACTTGCGCTATACATTTAAATAAAAAAATATGGGTCAGTCTCGAACGGCTGACCCAAAATTTACTTTAATGAGATCCTAATATCTCTGTTACAATCACGCTTTTCGATACCGCAGAGAAAACATCTTGTCTTCCCCAGATTCGCATCAATACCCTTCTTTACTCCGTCGCTTTGCTACCATTAATTACGATTGCCTTTTATTGATGGCTGTGAGTATCGCTTATGGTCTCGTATACATTGGCATCGCTAAATTACTTTTCGGTATGACTAGCGATAGAGCGACAGGGTTTATCTTTCAACTGGGATGGTTACTCAGTATTGCCGCTTTTTTTTGTTATTTTTGGATCAAGGGCGGTCAAACGACTGGTATGCGAGCATGGAGAATTAAAATTACCAATGCTAATGGTGGCCCGCCCTCCCTTAAACAATCACTCCTACGTTTTGTGCTCTCACCCATCGGCTGGCTCTGTTGCGTTAGCGCTCTATTTGATGCACAAAAACAGTGCCTACATGATAGATGGAGTCAGACTCAACTGATAATGCTCGAAAAAGAAAAAAAGTAACCAGGCCTCACGAATACCTCAGACCTGTTATGCAAAAAGTTGATTTATAGACCAATTCAATCTAAATAAAATACATTCACGTCCTGCATAAATAAATAATCAGATCTATACTCGAAGTAAGATTATCGAGGGATTAACGTGTTATCACTATTTTTCGAGTTTTATTCAAAGCTATGGCGCTTTTACTTGCTATCACATATTTACCGTGAAGAGTTTATCACGAATAGTGACTGTCATAGTAAACATCATCACTACAGGCGCTACACTAAAGAATATGAAAAGAAAAAAGATATAGTAAGACAATTGTGGGTTGTTGCAGGCCTACTGACACTGATGTTTCCTATATTACCTTTTATGGCTGTAATTCTCATATCTACCACGTTTCTTTCATTTGTTTTTCTTGACGAAACCGAATAAGAAAAATAAGCATTCGCTAATGAATCAGTGTTTATTTTTTTGATAAAGATAAATACGAAAATCTGCTGTGTCATTTAAATATGACAACTGGTGTAAACGTTCTTTTGCTGTATTGTTCATGCGCTGACTATGAGGCGTCATACTCAACAAGTTCATTATTTGATCTCGGCTATTTAATGCTAGTGGTACCTGCAAGGCTTTACTGCGAATTAATACAAAATCATCATTCAAGTATTCTGTTTGCTTACTCACTTGATAGTCACGAACATCGGTATATATCACTTGCCTTAAGGACAACAAATGCTTGTCTCCAGGTGCAATAACCAATACATAACCTTCGGGTTTAAGCACTCGGCTAAATTCATTATTATCTATTCGCGAAAAAACACTGAGGGCTAAATCGAAATAGGAGTTTAGATAAGGCATACGTGCAGAAGAAGCAACTGCCCATTCACAAAACTTATACTGGCTGGCTAATTGAATTGCCGGTTTACTGATATCAAAACCCACTGTTTCTAAAGTAGGAAAAGCTGTCGCTAACTGATTTAAATAATAACCCTCGCCACAACCCACATCTAAAATACTTTTTAAATTCAAATCTTTCACAAAGGAGATCATCTGCTCAACGACTCGAGAGTAATACCCTTCATTTAAAAAAGCTCTGCGGCTATGCACCATATCTGCATCATCACCGGGATGTTTACTTTTCTTATTTTGTGCCAGCAACAGGTTGATATAACCTTTTTTATGCCGATCAAAGCTATGACGCTTATCACAGGTCATGACCATTCCCTGAGAATCAGGTTGATCGTACAGAGGAAGTAAGCAAACTGGACAACGGTACATTGTTAAAGCCTTATAAAATAATGTTCACTTGGGCCAATTACCGCCGCTATCCATTGCCTCAGAGGAGAGGCACATTTTTTGAAAATCGATTAGCAAACCATTTTAACCGCCAGCGCTTGTCGAGCGAACTCAAGCCCTTCCCGCAGCAAACGAGCTTGTTCATAAGGTGACAAGTCTACAGATTCTGGGGTCACATCCATAGGTTCGCGCCAAGACCCTTCATTTAAGCGAATTGTAAACGCTGTATTATCTTCAGTAATTGTATGAGTATCAATAAAGAACCATTGCATCAGTCATCTCCCGTTTTAGAGGAGATATCATACTCATATCAAATAGTGGTCGATGTAGGATATTGACCATAGTGAGTGTGAGAGAAAAGGAAAAGTACGTGTCAGTATTTTGCACTATTCAATCAATTTAGCATACGAATCAATATGATAGAGATTGATACCTTCTGCCTTGGATAGAGTCTTATCTAGAGAGTCTCTCATTTCTAAATACAACCGGAATTGATACAGGGCAAAGCAAGTCCACCTAAACAATCTACGTTCCTGTATTTTATATGCCCATATTTTTTAAAGCCTCCATCACTTCCCGAACAATAGCAGCTGTTTGAGGATGCTGCTCTTCGATATCTTCAACCAGCAAAGCTAAGGTTTCTTGGATATTAGGGTCCGCAGGCTCAACCCCATCTGAATCATGGATATGACTTTCTATGGCTTGTATAAGTTGCTTTTGCTGCGGGCTAACCAAATCATCAGCAAAACGCTCATGAAGCGTGGTTATTAAGTTCTCAAGGGTCTGTTTAGGCATAACACTTTCTCTTAGGATAAATAAACATTAACGGTTTCTCGACAATAGAAATAACCCGAAAAACAAGCATCCCATAATTGGTATCAGCACAGCAATTGCGGGCGAAAAACCATAGACAAGACTCACAGGACCAAGCATTTTCTGGGTTAACTGAAAAACGATACCCACCACTACCCCACTAAATATTCGATACCCCATCGTTACTTCGCGCAAAGGACCAAATATAAACGAAACAGCAATGAGTACTAAACTAATAATAGCAAAGGGTTGTAATGATTTGCTCCAAAAAGACAATTGATATCGGCTACTATCAATACTTTGATCATTAAGATAGTTAATATAAAAATACAATTTACTTATCGATAAATTATCTGCATCTTGAACAAGTATGGCCAATAAGGCTGGCGACAACTGTATATTCCATGCGCGAACGGGGTAAATATATTTTTGTGTACCCTCATCATTAAGCACCGTCTCAACAATATTTTCTTCTTGCCATATGCCGTTAATATAAATAGCTGACTCGGCAAAACTAGTCGCCTGCAATTGATTATTTTCATCAAAACGATAACGCGTTACTCCAAGCAACTTTCCTCCCGATTGCACACTATTAAAATGCATAAACTCATTACCTTCACGGTTCCACAAACCACTACGTGACGATAGCGCACTTTTAACGCCTTCCAGTTTAAGTGAGCGACGATTCTCAGCATATTCCTCCGTTGTAGGAATAATATATTCTGCCAGCATTAAAGCGACAATAATCAGTAAGAGAATTGGTTTTAGAATAGATAGAGTAATGCGCAATAAACTCACACCGGCGGCTCGCATGGTAATTAACTCACTTGTTGCGGCAAGACTTCCCAGACCAATAATTCCGCCAACAAGCGCAGCAAAAGGCATATAGCGATAAATACTTAAAGGAATTTGCAAGGCGACATAGACCATCACCTCTAGAAAAGTATAATGCTCGTTAATTTGATCTAACTCATCAATAAATTTTGCTAATAAATCAAGCGAGCAAATAACAAGAAGGACCATCAATACGGAAGTAAAAATAGTATTAAATAGATAGCGATTTAGTAAGCGCATTACTGTGTCTCAGTAGGTAATGCAGCGACTTGACGAGAACGCAGCCACCGACGGATAAACCCCGTGCGTAAACCAAATAAAAATAAGGCCATAACAAAGAAGCTAGCATGTACTGACCAAAGCCCTGCTACAGCAGATATAGCCCCGTCTTCTACTGAACCTCGCACAGAATTTAATACCACCAAGTAAATTAAGTAGAGCAATATCGCTGGAAATAACATGATATAACGTCCGCGTCGCGGTGTGGTATAGCTCATGGTAAGACCAAAAAGAGTAATAACTATGATTAGCACGGGGGTCGATATACGCCATTGTAAAGCTGCCTGGGCATCTGCTTGTGTCGTATCTAACAACTCTTTTGTACTACGGGAATTGATTTTTTTTGAGGATAAAACAACCTCTTCTGTTTCCGGCAAATGTTGTGCTAAATAGTCAAATTCGGTGACTCGAAATGCCATTAGCCCTGGCTGCCCTTGATAGCGAGTCCCATTATTTAATCGCAAATATCGTTGCTGATACTCTGGTGAATTAATACGCTCAGCTGACTCAGCCCTCAGAGTAATGAGATCGTTCCCTTCTGCCACCCCCATGGTGGCAACAAAAACGTTATCCATTTTCTTGTTATCGCTACTCTGCGCTGCGGTATTAGCAGACTGCCCTTCAACGTAACTAACTAGTTCACCAGAACGAGATAACTGAAAGCGACCCGGTTTAATAAGATCTAATTCATTACGATTTTTTTGCTGCGCGATAATTTGTTCAGCTTTCTGTAAACCAAGGGGCGTTAGCCAAAGGCTACATAATCCAACGATCAAAGCAATGATCGACGCTGGCACTAGGGTGTAGGCCAGCAAGCGCTTATGACTCATACCACAAGAGGATAAAATCGTCATCTCTTGCTCAGCATACATGCGACCATAGGCCATTAATATCGCTACCATAAAACCCAGGGGAATAATCAACTCTAAAAAACCAGGCATGCGGTAAAACATAATATAAAACAATACCGTGGGATCGAATTTTCCTGCAGCTGCCTCCGCCAAATACTTAACAAAGCGACCACTCATTATCACTACCATCAAAACCACGGTCACCGCGAGCGTTGTTTGTAGTAGCTCTCTTGATAGATATCGAAGAATAATCATGCAGCTGGTCGTCAGGTTTCGGTTGAATAGTATAGAATAACAGAGATTCAATACTAATCGCACTGGCCACCCTGGGGATATTATGAAATTTGCTGTAAAAAAACTGGATTCTGCTTCACTCAAGACATCGTGTATTGTGATCGCCGCTTATACCGATAACAAGCTGTCTGGATCAGCTAAAAACATTCTCAAGAGAAGTCATATCAATGTTAAAAATTTTTACGACAGTGGCGAATTCAAAGGCAAAAACGGTCAAATATTGACCTTGCATCAGCCCGTTACAGGTATTGATAAAGTTATTGTTCTAGGTTTTGGCTCTAATAAGAAAGCAGTAACACCCAAAGATTTTCGCTCTGCCATTCAATCGTTAGGCAAAGCTATAGGAAAGAATAAACAAGTCAGTTTATTTGTTGATGAAGTGGATGTTAAAGACTGGGGCAGCGAAGATAAAGCCCGCTGCTGTGCTGAAACTCTCATTCATGCAAACTACCAATTTACCCAATGTAAAAGTAAAACCGAAAAGAAAATTGCCATTTCCGTTGTCTATGACAGCACAGACCTACGTTCAAGCAGCAAAGGTCTAAAAACAGGAATAGCGATTGGCGGAGGAATGAATATTGCCAGAGAACTTGGTAATTTACCGGGCAATATTTGTACACCAAGTTATTTAGCGAGCGAAGCGCGTAAAATGTCTCGCAAATATAAAACGGTGAAAACAACGATTCTCTCAGAAAAACAAATGAAGTCTTTAGGTATGGGCTCTTTGCTTTCCGTTTCTGCGGGCAGTAAAGAACCTGCGCAACTTATTATTATGGAATACATGGGTGCCGCCAAAACGGTTAAACCTCATGTATTAGTTGGAAAAGGCATTACCTTCGATACTGGGGGAATCAGTCTTAAACCAGGCCCCGCAATGGATGAAATGAAATTTGATATGTGTGGAGCAGCCAGTGTTTTTGGAACCTTAGATAGCATAGCGAATCTAGCCCCCAAAATGAATGTCGTTGGCATTGTTGCAGCCGCTGAAAATATGCCCGGCAGTCAAGCGACAAAGCCAGGAGACATCGTCACCTCAATGTCAGGGCAGACCATTGAAATATTGAATACCGATGCCGAAGGACGCTTAGTGTTGTGTGATGCGCTCACTTATGCGGAAAAATTCAAGCCACAAACGGTGGTTGATATCGCGACACTAACCGGTGCCTGTGTTATCGCCCTTGGTAAATATGCCACAGGACTTTTCAGCAATGATGATGAATTAGCAAAACAATTATTAGCGGCTGGTGAAAAAACCGGAGACCGTGCTTGGCATATGCCCTTATGGGACGAATATCAGTCTCAATTGGACAGTAACTTTGCCGATATCGCGAATATTGGCGGGCGCGATGCGGGAGCCATCACTGCAGCTTGCTTTCTTTCACGGTTTACCAAAAAATATCAATGGGCCCACTTAGATATCGCGGGAGCTGCTTGGCATTCAGGCACCAACAAAGGCGCTACCGGTCGACCTGTTCCGTTATTAACGGAATATTTACTCAGCCGATAAACGAGATGATGGTCCGCCATTCAATACCAATGTATTCACTTATCGGCTATTATTTATGACAAAAATAGATTTTTATGTGTTGCAGCAAGAAGCCGCAATTGTAAGATTACACTACGTTTGTCGCTTGACGGAAAAAGCCTTGCATCACGGCCACCAAGTTGCTATTGCTGTAGAAGATAAATCTCAAGCAATAGCGCTCAGTGATTACCTGTGGTCATTCAAGCCTGAAAGTTTTTTACCGCATCAATTACAGAACTCGGAACCTCAAGCACCTATTGTTATAGTATGGAATAAAAGTCTTGATGATTATCACGACATTTTAATCAATTTAAAGCAAAACATACCCGATGGCTTTAGCCACTTTCAACGAGTCATCGAAGTTGTTATACAAGAAGAAGAGTGTTTAAAATTAACACGTTCTCACTTTCAGTTTTACCGGGAACGCGGTTATCCCCTAAAATCGCACAATATCGATGGTTAAAGGTCAACGAAATGATTGGCAAACTTGATAAAAAAAGAAAGGAACAAAAAGCACTGTTAAAGGAGCTCGAATCAATTAAGTCTTTATTAGATAATGGAGAGTTAATTGATGATGACTTTAGTGAACTCGCTGAAACCGCCAGAAAGAAATCTATAGATGATAGTCCCCTTATCCATGATGATGCCAATCTTGAAGACCTTATCTTTGACCTCTTCAGAAGCTGCCTTGAGGGCAATCGCAAGCTCCATGGTCTCGACTTTGCGAAGCAACTTCTGGAAACCTCTGTCATCCACCAGC
>JBNKUQ010000087.1:0-13167 GCA_050298695.1 Cellvibrionaceae bacterium | reverse complement strand
ATCACGGTGCGTATTGCAGGCCACGGTGTTGATATCCGAGTATCGACGATTCCCTCTGCTCATGGTGAGCGTGTTGTACTACGTTTGTTAGATCAGGCGGCGGGCACCTTAAAATTAGAGCAGTTGGCTATGCCGCAAGAAGTGTTTGAGCGCTTTGGCAATGGTTTGGCTCGTCCTCACGGTATTATTTTGGTTACTGGGCCGACAGGGTCTGGTAAAACGACAACCCTATATGCGGGTTTGAGTCATATTAATGATCGCAGTCGCAACATTTTAACCATTGAAGATCCCATCGAATATTTATTGCCGGGTATCGGACAAACACAAGTGAACCCTAAAGTAGAGATGACTTTTGCCAGAGGTTTGCGAGCCATACTTCGCCAAGACCCTGATGTGGTGATGATTGGTGAGATCCGCGATACAGAAACGGCTTCCATTGCAGTGCAGGCTAGTTTGACGGGCCACTTGGTGCTGTCAACCTTGCATACCAATACTGCCATCGGCGCAATTACTCGCTTACAAGATATGGGCGTTGAGCCTTTCTTGTTGTCATCCAGCCTAGAGGTGGTGATGGCGCAACGCTTAGTGCGCTTGTTATGTGAGCATTGTAAAGCCCCTCACAATTTGACCGATGTGGAATGTGAGCGGATTGGTGCCGAGCCCTCTACTACGACTTCGGAAACTGTCTACCAAGGTAAGGGCTGTGAGCATTGTAATCACACTGGTTATCGAGGACGTACCGCTATTTATGAGCTGATTGTCATTGATGATGGCTTGCGGCAGCTGATTCATGAGGGGGTTGGAGAGCAGGCGATGTTGAAATATGCGCGTCAAACCTGCCAATCGTTAATGGCGGATGGCCGCCGCCGGATTTTGAATGGCACGACCAGCTTGGAAGAGGTCTTGCGGGTCACCACAACGAGTTAAGACATGGCGGCATTCAGTTATAAAGCGATTAATTCAGCGGGTAAGGTTGTTAAGGGTAGTCTTGAGGGCGATTCCGAACGCCAGGTGCGAACTCAGTTAAGAACGCAAAAGCTCAAACCTATCAGTGTTGAAAGTGTTAAGCAAAAGCAGCAAAAGGAAAACTCAGGCAGTTTTTTTGCACCACGCTTGAGTACGCGAGATCTAACGCTATTAACACGGCAAATGGCATCACTTGTGCAGTCTGGCATGCCTTTAGTTGACTCACTGCAGGGCGTTGCTAAACAGGCTAGGAAGCAATCCATGCAAAGCTTGGTTTTGCAGATACGCTCCCGTGTTTTGGAAGGCTTGAGTTTTGCTCAGGCCTTGGCTGAGCACCCTCGCTCATTTGATTCTATGTATCGGGCTATGGTGAGCGCGGGAGAGCAAGCGGGCTTTTTGGGGCCAGTGTTGGAGCGTTTGGCGGACTACACCGAAAGCAGTCAGCACACCAAGCAAAAATTGTTATCAGCGATGATTTACCCTATCGTGTTGGTCGTTGTCAGTATTGCCATCGTCTCCGCGCTAATGGCATTTATGGTGCCGCAGTTGGAAACGGTTTATGCTCGGGGAAACACAGAGTTACCTTGGCAAACTCAGTTTGTGGTTTCCATGAGTGACTTTATTCGTGCCTATGGTGTGTATGTTGTTATCGCTATCGTGTTGGCCATTATTGGCTTTAAGCGTTGGCTGATGGTGCCTGCAAATCGTCTCAAATGGCACAAGGTTCTCATTAAAGTACCGGCCTTTGGACATATAATTACGCAAGCTGACACCGCGCGTTTTGCGGGTACCGTTAGCATGCTTCTGGAAAGTGGTGTGCCTTTGCTGCAGGGCTTGCGTATTAGTTCGCAAACAATGGGTAATTTGTTATTGCGGCAAGAATCGGAAAAAGTAGCGGCAACCGTGCAAGAGGGTTCCAGTTTGCACCGCGCTTTGGATAAAGCCGGCGTCTTTCCACCGCTGTTGGTGCAAATGGCCTCTAGTGGTGAAATGAATGGCACGTTGGGAGATCAGCTAGGCTATGCTGCACGTAGCCAGGAGCGCGAAATTGAGTTGCTCTTGTCTACCGTCGTCAGCATATTTGAGCCGGTGATGATTGTGGTTATGGCCTCATTAGTCGGTTTTATTATGTGGGCAATGTTGACCCCGATCTTTAATATGAGTGATCTAATCTAATTTTTTCTGAGAGAAAAGATTAGCGTGGTCACTGCAAATAACCAATAAAAAGTAATGTGAGTAACAAAATGAAAAAAAGTAGCGGTTTTAGTTTGATCGAAATTATGGTGGTGCTGGTGATTATCGGTGTTATCGTTGCCGGGGTTGGCGGAAAATTTATTGGTGAGGCCGATAAATCAAGGGTCAAACAAGTGTATGTTGACTTTAGGGCGATTGATACCGCTTTATCAAGGTATAAGCTTGATAACTATAAGTATCCAAGTAGCGAGCAAGGCCTGGAGGCACTCGTTGAAAAACCCAGTGGAGAGCCTGTTCCTAAACAGTGGCAACAATATATTGAGAAGATTCCCACCGATCCATGGGGTAATCCTTATGTTTATATTGTCCCCGGTGAAAACGGCCCTTACGACTTGTATAGCCTAGGGGCTGACGGTAGTTCTGGCGGTGAAGGTTATGATAAAGATCTATACAAAGGCCGCGAGTAACCTGTCTCGAACGAAAGGTTTTTCGCTAATAGAATTATTGGTGGTGATGGCGATTATTGCCTTCGTCACCGCAGGCGTTTCGTTGGTCAATGGCTCATCCAGTGCCAAGCAGATTAATCGGCAAGGTGATCTGCTTTTTGCTCAAATGCAATATGCAATGGATGAAGCCTTAATGAATAATACAGCGATTGGCCTGTTGATTGAGCAAGAGGATAATGATTCAGATTTATCCCGTCGTTATCGCTGGAAACGGGATCAAGGTATGGATACGGAAACCCGTGAACGCCAATGGGGAGAAATGAAAAATTATCTGAAGAGTGGCGAGTTACCGGAAGATTTTGCCTGGGAAGTCGAAATCGAAGACATATCCCTTGAGGAAAATCTAGACCGCTTATTGTTGAGCGATGAAGATAAGCAACCACAGCCACAAATTGTTTTTTATCCCAGTGGTGAAGTGTCTGCCTTTTCCGTATTGATCACGCTTTCTGAAGAGGGCTTGGAAGGTAATCCGGATGCCATTGATGAGCGTTACAAAATAACGCTAGATGAGCGTGGTGAGTTGGCTCGTTACTCTGTGGGGGAGCCTGATTCGTGAGCGCCTTAGAATGAAGATGGATACGCACAAAAAGAATAAGAGCCGGGGCTTTACGCTAATAGAAGTCTTAGTTGCTGTTGCGGTTATTGCCGCAGTTGTTCCCGCTTTAATGGGGTTAATGATCAAACAAACCGATACTGCTGGTGCCATCCGCGATAAAACCGTGGCCCATTGGATTGCAGAGAATAGAGCGGCCGAACTGCGTTTAGAACGCGTCTTCTTGCAACGTTTGCTGCAGCGAGAAGAAGAAAATCGAGTTGAAATGGCCGGCACCGAGTGGCTGGTTAAAGTGGATATCGATAAGGCAGAAATATGGACAAAGTATACAATTTCTGTGAGTCGTGAAGAGGATAAGCCGCTGGTGACCTTAGTGACCTATTTGGATGGCGTCTAATGCGCATTAGCGGTCAAAATAAAAACGGGCAGAAACGGTATCAAGGTTTTACGCTAATTGAAATGCTGATTGCTCTGACAATCGGCGCAGCGGTGGCGACGATGTCTTATCTATCGTTAGACAGTGCCATTCGTGCCGACGAAAGGGTTTCTGAAGTGACCCGACAGGTCGATGAAATTGATCGTGTTTGGCAATATATGGGAAGCGATTTACTTTATGCGGTTGAGAGAATATGGTCAGGTCGCAGTGGTGACCAGAAGCCAGCGATGATCGGTGTGTTTGGTGATCGCTTGTCACAGAGTGATGTGCTTGTTGCCAGTGAAGATGATTATTTATTGCAATTTGTTCGTAGTAATCGAGCTAATTTATTAAATCAAGTGCGCAGTGACCTCTACATGGTGGGTTATCGTTTGACCCAAGATGAAGGCTCAGGCACAAAAAGTTTATGGCGCGATAGTTGGTCTCCCGTTGATGGTAGTGGTGATCCTAAAGTGCAGCGGCGACGTTTGTTAGATGGCGTTAAAGAACTAGGTTTTCGTTATTTGCCTTCGTCATTTCAATCCTTGGAAGATGGCTCTTGGTTAACGGGTTGGCCGGCGGATGAAAACGTGAGTGAAAAATTACCTGCTGCGGTGGAAATAACCATTGAATCAGCGTCTATGGGTAAAATCGTAAGGCGCTTTGCGTTATCGGTTTCTGATTGATGAAGGGCGTAATGAAAGGAGATAAACGCTATCGACAGAAAGGCGCAGTGCTTGTGGTTGCGTTGTTGATTGTTTCTATTATCACTGTTTTAGCCGTTGATTTTTCTGCGCGCTTTCAACTTTCACTGGGGCGTGCAGAAAACCGGCTTTTTAATGCGCAATTGCAACAATCGTTGCTTAGTTTAGAGCATGCGGCGATGTGGGCCTTGCGCGAGGATAAAAAAGCGGATCAGGACGCAAATAAAAAAGAATACGATCATTTAGCTGAGCAATGGGCAAAGGCAAATGAATATAAGGTATTAATTGAGGCTGAATTCACGGATGTCAGTATTAACGAGCTGACTATTGAAGATGCGCAAGCGCGTTTTAATATTAATCAACTGAGTGAGCGGAGCAAACCATTTGATGCCTCCAAGCCTTTTGCGGAGCGTTACACCGTAGTTGAAAAGCGCTTTATGCGCTTGTTGCAAACCGTTCCCAATGGTGTAGTTTCTGCCACCGAAGCAGAGGCGATTTTGCAGGCAGTCACGGATTGGATCGATGCTGATAGTAATATCATGGGTGCAGGTGGCGCGGAGTCCGACTATTATTTGTCGCAAGAGCAGCCATTTAAGGCACCCAATACCGCAATGATCAGTGTGACAGAATTGCGATTGATTAAAGGAATAACCGAAGAAATGAATGGATTGCCCCGCGTGTTGTGGCGCTGCCTGATACCTCTGGTATCAATGTGAATACAGCCTTACTTGAGGTATTGCAAAGTTTAAATGCGCCTGATCAAATGGAGCCGATCACCAGTGAAGATGCGCAGAGCATACAGGGCAGTCGCCCGACATTAGTTGATCCTAATGCTGAGTTTGATTCCTTGGCAAATACGGGTGGACAAAATGGCGTGCAGCAAGAAGAAGGTTTTGAAAGTGTTGATGATTTTTTAAATTCCAATGACCTGGAAACAGTCTTTGGTGTAGATCAAGAGCTAAAGCCAAGTGCCGAAGGTTTAACAACGGGCACAAATTATTTTATTTTAATGGCTGAGGTTGAGCTCGATGGTATTAAGCGGCGCAGCTATAGTTTATTAAAACGTTCGCTCGATACCAAAACTAATTCTATTCGCGTGCGTTCAGTTAGGCGCAGTAGCGAAGACTTGTTTTAAATGAGATAAATAGCGTGACAGAAAAATTCATTATTGAATTGCTCGAAGAAATGGCAGAGGCTGTATTCGATGAAAATATCGAGCAGGGCGGCGAGGTTGATGCTACTGATAATCAATCCGTAACACGACAGTTTCGTTGGGCGTTTATCGATGAATTATCTGACTGGCCCAATGCAGCGAGTGTGGGCTCAGAAGATGACTTACTCCTATCGATATCAAATCCCTCTCAACCGGCATTATTGTTAATACCTGGGTATAAGGTTGTCAGCTTACCGGTTGCTTATGACAAAAAAGAAGCTCGTCATTTTCTTAAACTGTTGCCTTATCAAGTTGAGGAAGATGTGCTTGGTCCGGTGGATGATCTGCATTTTGCTGTGAGTCGCAATAAAAATTCAGAAGTTCTTCCCGTTGCTTATACCGAAGCTGCTTGGTTGTCGTCCTTGCTGGAGTGGTTTAGTCATCACAATATTACTATTGATACCTGTATTGCGAATTTTCAAAGTTTACATGCGGTTGATAATGAGCTACTTATTTGGTTTGCTGATGGTCAGGTATTGGGACATCGCGCTAATGGTTTAGGCTTTAGTATCGCACAATCATTTTCACAAGCTTTCTTAAAAGATGCCCTGCAAAACCAGCAAGATATGAACGACCCCTGGGATGTTAAAGTTTATGTTGATGATGCGGAAACTCAGGAAATTATAGAAAGCCACATTATGCCGCCGGTTGAATATAAAGTAATTATTGGTCAGCCGCCCACCAGTTTTGAACAAGCGAACCAGTTAAATTTTTGTACGGGACAGTATGGTAAGAAATTACCACTTGATAAGTGGTGGAAAGAAGCAAAGCCTATTGCTATGTTAGCCGCAGCTGCGGTCGTTGTGTTTTTTGTGGCGAGCTTTGCCGATATCTATCTCATGAAACAACAGCAAGCTGGGTATAAAGAAGAAATGCTCGCTGCATTTCGAGAGGCTGTTCCTGGAGGTGCCGCAACAGATCCGGTTCGACGGCTTAAAACGATGCTAGGTTCAGGTTCTGATAGTGATGAACCCAGTGAGGTTGTGCATTTATTGTCAAAAGTGGCGCCTGTATTGGATAAGCTAAAAATCAATTTGACGACCTTGAATTACAGCAACCGTGAGCAAGCCTTGCGTATTAATATTCAAGCTGAGTCTTTTCAAAATGTAGAAGAATTCCGCCAGCAGTTAGGTCAGCAAGGTGTCAATGCTGAGCTGCAAAGCTCTAATGCGGCACAAGATGGTTTTCAGGCACGCTTGAAAATTGCGTTAAAAGGTTAGCGGAGATAATCATGGATAAAATAATGGCCTGGTGGTATGAGCACGATCCGCGCGAGCAAATGATGATTGCGGTAGGTGGTGCCGTTGCCGCTATTGTATTGTTTATTTTATTTGTTGTTATTCCGATAATGGATTGGCATGCGCAGGAAAAGAAGCGACTTGAACAAGCGAAGGCCCAGGTTGTTGAGGTGCAAGGTTTGGCAGCACGCGTATTGGCAAGCAAAAAAGCGAGCAAGAATAGTAGTGGCAGTGGTCAGGGTTTGGCGGTGCTGATTGATAGTAGTTTGCGCAAAAACGAATTGGTGATGCGCGATTTTCAGCCCGGTAGAAAAAAAGATGCGCGTTTACGTTTAGAAAATGCCCCCTATCCAGCGTTGATGCAATGGCTTTACGATTTAGAATATCAGCACAGCGTTAAAATAGAAGAGCTATCATTGACGCCTGCGAAAGTGTCAGGTCGTTTGATGGTTAGTGTTCGAGTTGCTGAATAAAATGGTATAGCGCTTTTTGTCGACTTTTTATTTTTAATTAATTATTAACACATTCCTTTTATGTTTCTCCTTAAAAAACGCTATTGGCTAAGCATTACACTATTACTGACGGTGTTTCTCGTCGTTAGAAATTTTCCTGCTACCTGGGTTTTTTATGCGGTGCAAAAAGCAGCGCCGGGATTGCAGGTGTCCGGTGTCAGTGGTTCCTTGTGGGGTGGCGAAGCCGAATACAGTCAGTGGGTCGACAAAGGGCATACGGTTCCTCTGGGAAAATTACAGTGGGAGCTGGAGGCGCTATCTTTGTTGAGCTTATCGCCCTGCGCTAATTTTTCTGCTTTGGCTCAATCTCAAACAATTAAAGGGAATGCCTGCTATTCGGTTTTAAGTGGAAAAGTGGTCGCAGAGGAGATTGATATTAGTTTGCCTGTCGCTCGTGTTGCGCCATTTTTTAGTGTTGACCTTGATGGCACCGTTGATGCCTATATCCAAAAAGCAACATGGCAAAATCAACAATTAGGAGAGACCGAGTTAAATTTTTTGTGGCAGCGCGCTTCCTTGTTTAATGGCAATATGTGGGTGCCCTTAGGAAGTATTCAGGGAAGTGCCACAGACGATGGTAATGGCGGCTTAAGCTCTCAGCTCAATCATGTTGAGGACGCGCAACAAAGAACGGCGGTACCGCTCAAATTAAATATTGATGCCTCATTGACCCAGTTAGCAGCAGCTCAACCCAAAATACAGGTAAATGGAAATGTAACGCCTGACCCCGGAAATGCTGCATTAAAACAGATGTTGCAGTTTGTAGGTGAGCCAACAGGTGATGGCTCTTATCGTATTGATATTAGAGAGTAAGATGTGCGACTACTTTTTAGCGGAATCAAAAAGCACCCTTTACTTTTACAGTTGTTCTCAAAAAGAATACCGTTGTCATACCCGCGATCTGCAAACTGCTCCAGCGTTGTTCGAAGTACCCTGAGTCCGTGTAGGGTAAGGCGGGTATCCAGGGTAATCGGAACCGCTGTGGCGCTGGATTCCCGCCTTCGCAGGAATGACAATAAGGGGAATAAATACAATAATTTCAGAGCATTTTTTCCAAGAGCCCTGTTTCTAATCCCACTATTTTTTCATGTGGCGTTGGGCCATGCCGAGTGGTTGAGTGAAGAACGTAATGTAATGGGAACTCGTGTCACCATTACGGTCTGGAATGAGGGTAGTGATAGTGCTAGACAGGCCATTGCTGAGGTAATGGCTGAGATGGATCGCATTGACCAGACTTACAGTCCTTACATTGAAAGTAGTGAGCTTGCCCAACTAAATCGTCTTGCAGCGACTGAAGAGCAAGCCATAAGCAAAGAAATGGCATTGTTGTTAGGCCATGCATATCAGGTAAGTGAGCTCAGTGGTGGTGCTTTTGATATTACCTTTGCCAGCGTAGGGCATCTTTATAATTATCGAAGTCACCAGCAGCCGACAGATAAACAGCGCAAGCAAAAACAAGCTGCTATCGATTACCACTTTGTGGTGATGAATGAGGATAAGAGTAAAGTGCGTTTTAGTCATCCTGATGTTGTGATTGATTTAGGGGGGATTGCTAAAGGCTATGCTGCTGACCGTGCGATTGCTATCCTTCAGCAACATGATATCCGCCATGCTTCTTTTAGTGCGGGAGGAGATAGTCGTTTGCTCGGTGATCGACGAGGTCGTCCCTGGCTAGTCGGTATTGAGAATCCACGTCAGCAAGATGCTATTGCTATTACCTTGCCACTGGATAACACAGCGGTTTCAACCTCTGGTGATTACGAACGCTTTTTTATTGACCAAAAAACGGGCGAGCGAGTTCACCATATTATCAATCCTAAGTCTGGTATATCGGCAAAAGGGGTGATTAGTGTCACAATATTAGGGCCTACAGGTCTACAAACGGACCCACTATCGACCAGTGTATTTGTTATGGGGGTTCGAGAAGGCTTGGCTCTGGTCAATAGATTAGAGGATATTGAAGCTATTATTATTGATGCGGAAGGCAAGGTTCATTACAGTACAGGGCTAGCGCCCCCAGATAACTAACATTGCCAAAGACTTAGGTTCTGTTAACAGAATCACATTAAAGTGCTTTAAATTAGTAAATTGTGTGCCAATTACCAGAAAAAAAATGAATACCGGTCTATTATTAGGCGATAAAAAATAAAAGAGTTCTGTTTCCTGGAATTTCATAGAGCACTGGTCAACTTGCTCAAATGGCCATAAGAAAAATATCCACAAGCAGTTAGAGGAGCTTTGAATGAGCCATCCATATCGTAGCATGGCGCCAATGATTTTACTGGCATGCATCTATTTATTATCGAGTGTCACCGTTTATGCTCAGGTGCCTGAAGGTCAACCCGTACCATCAAATCAGGTAGTCGATGATCCTGAAGCTGAGCAACAGAAAAAAAATTCAGCTCTCAATCAAGAGGTTGAAGACCTCAAGCAAGCGGCTCTCAATTTAAATCGCGATCTATTATTGCTAGAAGAAGAATTGCTCTTCCCTGGAAACACCCAAGTTGCCGTTTTTGTTTCCATGGATGTTGGTGAGTTTTTCCAGTTAGATGCAGTAAAAGTTAAGATAGATGACCAAATTGTTGGTAGTCATTTGTATACAGAAAAACAAATTAGTGCATTGTATCGAGGCGGTGTGCAGCGAATTTATGTGGGTAACGTGAAATCAGGTCAGCATGAAATCAGTGCTTTTTTCACGGGTAAAGGACCACAAGGAAGGGATTATAAACGCGCCGCCAAAATGACCTTTGAAAAAACCAGTGACCCTGCCTTGTTAGAGCTGCGCATTGTTGATTCCACGCAAAAACTACAGCCTGTTTTTGAAATTAAAGAATGGGAGCTTCCCTAGGGCCAACAGCCTCTAGGCCCTTAGTTAGATGTTATTAATGAAACTTGCAAACGCTAAATTGCTTCGCCCTGTGTTGTTGACTTCGCGGTGTTTTCTCTTTGCTATTCTTTGTAGTTTTTCTTTTTATGCCAATGCAGCAAAGCCTTTGCAAAGTGTCGCCGACCTTCGTTATGGCGTTGTGCTGTATAACTATTTTCAAGGTAGACACTTTGACTCGCTTAGCGAGTTGATGCTGGCTAAGGAACGCGGGGGCATTCAAGGGCATGGTGATAATCCAGATTTAATTGAGGGAAGCCTTAGCTTGGCTTTTGGTATGGAGCGTCAAGCGGGTGAAATTTATGACCGCTTATTAGATGAAGGCAAACCGGTTTCGGTTCGCAATGCCGCTTGGTTCTATTTAGCGAAAATACGTTATCAGCGCGGTGAGTTTGAAGCGGTTAAAGAAAGTCTTGCCAATATTATGGAGCCCATCTCTGATGATTTAGTCGATGAGATGGAGGCTATGAATATTCAGCTCTTGATCAAAGAAGCCAATTTTGAAGAGGCTGAGAAAAAATTATCTGAAGTTTCAAGGCGTAGTAGCGCTGGGAGTCAATTTCAGTATTGGCGTCCTTATCTTACTTTTAATCTCGGTGCTATCTATGCGCGTTATGAGAAACTCGATGAGGCGCAAACTTTTTTTTCCAAAGTGGCGAACGAGCGTTTAGCTAAGAAATCATTTTTTCATCCAGAGCAGTTGGCTCTATACGATAAAGCATTTACCGCCTCTGCCTATAGTTTTTTTCAGCAAGAAAAATATGATGAAGCGATAGAACAGTTTGGTAATGTTAGGCAGTCGGCTCCCTTGGCTAATGATGCCTTGCTGGGGTACGGGTGGTCGAAAGCAAAACTGGGTGATTATAAAGCAGCCCTAGTGCCTTGGACTTTTTTGAGTCGGCGTCCTATGGCTGACGATGCCGTACAAGAGTCATTGATTGCGATCCCTTATGCGTATTTGCAATTAGGTGATACGGCTCGTGCCTTGGATGCCTATGCAAAAGCGGAAGAGATTTTTATTGAAGAATTAGGTTTAATCGATGAGGCCGGTAATAAAATATTAGATTCATCGTTTGTCGAATTATTTAAGCTGGATGAAGCAGAGGCAACTTATAGCTGGTTAGTACCGGAAAATAATCATTTGGTTGAGCCGGTATCTCGCTACCTGTTGCCTTTGTTTACCATGAACCGTTTTCAAAATTCTGTGCAAAGCATATTTGACCTCAACCGTGTTCGCAAACGCTTAGAGGCTTGGCAAGTGAGCTTGGATGCTTACCGCGATTTGATGGATTATCGCCTTAAAACGTTTCGTCGTCAGCAGGAGCCGGAAGGCTATCGTGATATGACGGCGGAGTTGAGTGAGATTAGTCAGCAGCGAGACGCCTTAGCTGCTGTGCTCAATCAAGCCAAACAAGAGCAAAACGTTTTTATGCTCTTGGATGAAGATCGTCGCGACCTTGTCGATATGGTGGAAAGTGGTGAGCGTAATGTTGCACTGTTATCCGGCAATGGTGAGAGTGTTGAAGAGGAGACACTATGGTTACAGCGCTATCGCGGTTTGCTATTGTGGTCCGCTAGCTTGGATTTTGATGATCGACTTTGGCAGGTCGAAGAGAACTTAAATCAAATCAATGAAATTATTAATCAAGCTAATGTTACGGACCAAAAAATTAAAGGGCTGTTGAGCGATGCACCGGATATTAAAACAGCACAAGAAAAAATTGATCAATACAGTGCAAGAGTAAATAATTTACTCAATAGTAATAATGCGGTTATGGCATCTATTGAAAACAACTTGCGCGGGCAATTATTTACGGCACTTGCCTTGCAACGCCAGCGTGTACAGTTTTATCTGGGAGAAGCCCGCCTAGCGGTTGCTCAATTGTATGACAATAAATACTTGGAGCAATCGCAGCAATGATTTACTCTAAGTTTTCTTACTCTAAATTATGCCAAGCCATTTTAGTTGCGGGTGGTTTGACTCTCAGTGCTTGTTCGTCTTTGCAAAGTGACAGGAAGCAGTTGGTTGGCCCAACGTTATCGAATTTGCCTGATACCATTGCCGAACAAGCTCAACCTACTGCTTTGAATCAAGAAATTACACTGGATCAAGTTGAACAGTATTATCAGCGCGCACTTGATGCCGCCAAAGACCCTGGTACTCGTCGTACAATTTTAGTTCGCCTGGCCGATATTTTGATGTTGCGCAGTGAAGAAAATATGTTGAATGCCGAGGGGCCTGGTCGTTATTTTGATGAGGCTATCGCACGCTATCGTGAGCTTATACGCTTGCAAAAACAAGCGATTGCCGATGGCGCCGATCCAGAGCAATATGGGAAAGAATTGGACCAAATGCTCTATCAACTTTCTAAAGCTTATGCGCTTGATGGACGCATAGAATCAGCAGATAAGGGGCTAGAAGAGCTGGCGCTGGAATATCAAGATTCAACTTATTCTCCTGAAGCTAAGTTTCGTCGAGCTGAACAGGCATTTAGTAATGCTAACTATGAAGTCTCTGAACAACTCTATAAAGAGGTGATAGAGCAAGGTACATTTACGCCATTTTATCAAAATGCTATCTATATGCATGGTTGGTCACAGTTTAAAAATAATGAGTACGATGAGGCCATCATTGCTTTTACTAAAGTGTTGGATCATCTTTTTGGTGCGACGCCACCCATTAAAGAAATACCTGAGAGTCAACAAAATCTTGTGGATGATACTTTGAGGGTGATGAGTTTATCTTTCTCTTATTTGAACGGAGAAAAAAGTTTATCTGAAAAATTTGCTGGTGATAAACAGCGTCCCTATATTCCCAAACTTTATCGTGCCCTAGGACAATTATATTTTTCTAAAAAGCGCTACCGTGATAGTGCCAATGCTTACCGGCAATATGTGTTAGATAATCCTCTGTCCGATGGTGCCCCTATCTTTAGTGGATACATTATTGATGTTTATGAAAAGGGTAATTTCCCTAGTTTA
>JBNKUQ010000086.1:0-13466 GCA_050298695.1 Cellvibrionaceae bacterium | reverse complement strand
ATGACTTTCTCCTGATGAATCATTCACGTTCTGTTAGCGCTAGATAACTCTGATAGATAAATACAGAGCCAAAGCTATCGGGAGATTCATACTATGAGAAAAGGAGAAAATTACATATCCCTATTGCTGGCTAACTATTTCTAGGGATAGAAGGAATACAAATATAGAAGTGCTTTAATTATTACTAAGGCTCTTAAAAAATACAGCCTCATACTCGCGCAGGGTTATTCAAGTAACGCAGAAGTAGTTATTGATCGCAAATGGCGCCACAAGTAATCAGCATATTACGCTATGCATTCTCTTTAAGTGCTTTATTTGTACTTCCGTAAAGCTAAAAAATGGCTTTGATCACTCCTGGCTGTTATGTCGAAGAAAAATTGATAATGAAAAAACCAACCCTAATCAATAGCCGCTAAAGCATCTTCTAATTTTTTTACAGCAATGACTTCCAAACCTTCTATCGGCTGTCGAGGAACATTCGAGGCGGGGACAATAGCTTTTTTAAAGCCATGTTTAGCGGCTTCACGCAAACGTTCTTGTCCACTGGGAACGGGGCGAATTTCACCGGATAAACCAACTTCACCAAAGACAATCAATGATTGTGATAACGGTCGGTCGCGAAAACTGGAAACAATGGCTAATAAGAGAGCTAAATCAGCACTGGTTTCTACAATTTTGACGCCGCCCACAACATTGACAAAAACATCCTGATCACCCACCATCAAACCACCATGGCGATGCAAGACAGCCAACAACATACTGAGACGATTTTGATCCAAGCCTACCGCTACGCGGCGAGGATTACCCAGGTGACTATCATCGACCAAGGCTTGAATTTCTACCAATAAAGGACGCGTACCTTCCCACACTACCATCACCACAGAACCAGATGAAACCGCATCTGCCCGCTGTAAAAAAATAGCGGATGGATTGGTGACTTCTCTGAGACCTTGCTCCGTCATTGCAAAAACACCCAACTCATTCACAGCACCAAAGCGATTTTTATTACCGCGTAAAGTGCGGTAACGAGAATCGTGTTCTCCTTCGAGCAAAATAGAACAGTCGATCATATGTTCCAGCACTTTCGGACCCGCCAAACTTCCGTCCTTAGTGACGTGCCCCACTAAAATTAATACTGTACCGGTTTGCTTCGCATAACGCGTCAAGAATGCCGCGCTTTCTCGTACCTGGGCGACACTGCCGGGGGCAGACTGCACTTCGGCCATGTGCATCACTTGTATAGAGTCCACTACCATAATACTTGGCTTTACTGTTTGCGCCGTTAAGCACAGCTGCTCTACATTGGTTTCTGATAGCATTTGCAACTTATCGGTTGCTAAACCCAAGCGCTGTGCACGCAAAGCGACTTGCTGTAACGACTCTTCACCGGTGACATACAGTGCGGGATAATTGACCGCTAATTGACACAAAATTTGTAGTAACAAGGTAGACTTTCCGGCACCGGGATGCCCACCAATCAATACAACGGAGCCTCTAACAAGACCACCGCCTAAAACGCGATCCAGTTCATTCGCACCCGTTGAAATACGGGGAATATCATCCAGATCAATTTCCGCCAAGGTTTTTACACGATTATCGTTTTCACCCGCATAACCAACACGATTTGCAGGCATTGATTTAACTGACGCCAAGCGTACTTCACTTAAACTATTCCAGGCACCACAGCTACCGCACTGTCCCTGCCATTTTGAAAAGTCATCACCGCACTCATTGCAAACGTATGCTGTTTTTGTTTTTGCCATATAATTAAATCCGCTATCGACCAAAGACTTGTTGCAACAAAGCCGTAGTTTGCCTTACCGGGTCATTACGAATAGCAGCCTCTTGCTCAGCAAGATAATGAAAAATGCCTTTTAAGCCTCCCTCCACAACATGTTGTGTTAAATCGGCTTTTAAATCGGGAACAAAAGGAATGGTTTTATAGGCGGATATCATTTTGTCATAACTTTCCAAAGCACCAACTTCTGAAAGACTCGCCGAAATTACCGGCTCCATTTCTCGACTTAACTGTGGTGTCATTTTGCCTTCAAAATATCGTGTAGCGGAATCTTCAGGCCCATTGTAGATAGAGCGAATATCATCAAATGTCATTTGCTTGATAGCATCCGTAAATAAGGCTTTCGCTTTTGGCGTCGCGTCTTCTGCCGCGCGATTTAATTTCGTTTCCAGCTCTTCTAAGGTTTTTTCCATACCCACCTGCTGCATCCATGACTTTGCTTTTTGTAAATTTTTCGGCAGAGGAATATGAACCTTGGCATCATCACTAAAACCTCCCAACTGACCTAACTGAGCAACGACTTTGTCACTGCCAATAGTCAGCGCTTGCTTAAACGCTTTGGTGATATCGGTATTAGATATCGATGAAGAAGATTCTGTCGATGTATTTTCATTTAACAGTTCTGTTAACTTATCAAACCACCCTGCCTGTGCCGAGTTAACGAGCACCAACTGCACAAATAAAAATAAATAAAAAATGGTTTTATTTTTCGCTCTAAATTTTTTATAGACTCTTTGATACATAGCGGCTCTCTGAAAAGGTGAAAACGATCGGACAAGCAGTATACCCCAGAGCGGAACTGCGATACATGCCCGGAATGCCTGTGAACAAATTTAGAAAACAGAACCATAGTTTCCCCCGCAATGGGATGCTAGAATTGCGCCTATGAAGTCCTTACTCCCCGAAAAGCCTCTGCTCGTTTATCCTTCTCTCGCCACGACATTGGGGCTAGAAGAAGCTACTATGCTGAGCGCTTTGAATGAGCTCATTCAATACCGCGAAGGCCAGCATAGCTCAGGGCTGGAATGGTATCGTCTGAACGCCGAGCAAATACACGATATTTTGCCATTTTGGGACAGCCTGGATATTCAGCGCATTAGCCAAAGATTAAGAGACTTGGGGCTAATCTTACTGCGTTCCGCGCCCTACCAGCAAAGTCAGATCATGGATGTTGCCTTTAACCTGTCGCCCTCAGCGACTAAGGTACCAATCAATACAACACCTAAGCGTCACATTGCCACTGGTGCGGCCCCTATTTCAGCTCACTGGCAACCCGATCAAGAAACGCTGATTGGCCTGAGCCAACTCAATATTCCCGAGCACTTTGCACGGGAACAAGTCCCAGAGTTTGTGCGTTATTGGCGCGAAAATGGCGAAGTTCAACGCTCCTGGGGCAGTAAGTTTATTCAGTATGTAAAGCGTCAATGGACTTTCCACAGTACACGCTTGGCGCGCGCCAACCGAGCGAGCCTCTTACCAGAAAATTGGCAGCCCAGCCAAGAACTACAAGCACAGATTGCCAGCGAAGGAATCCCCGCGACCTTTGCAGCCAAAGTGCTCAATAAATTTAAGCTTTATCACCAACGTTCCGGCATTACCCACCTTAATTGGGACATGCCATTTTTTTCCTGGGCAAAAGAAGAGTGGCAAAAACAAGACACACCATTTATTGAGTCCAAGAAATCCACCGCTATGCATGCCGATTGGCGGCCAGACCCTCACACTCTGGATTACCTTACGGGCATTAGCAGCAATATTGACCGCCGGTTTGTGGAAGAGTGCATCCCTGAATTTATTCACAAATGGACAGAGAAAAAAGCCATTTATTCCGAATGGGGAAGCGTTTTTGTTAAGCATGTGAGCGAACAATGGCAATTTGTTCAAGCGGGTATTCAACGCAACCCTGAGCGCAAACCTATTTCAAAGCAATGGCGCCCTTCTGCAGATTGTCTAGATATTTTGCAGGTCCAGTCAGGTATCGATATTGCGTTTATCGACGAGCAATTGCCCGAGTTTATTTTATACTGGACCAATCGTGCCGAACCCATGCACAGCTGGGATAATATTTTTTTACGACATATTAAATATCAATGGGCAGCCGCTCATAAAGGTCATAGCAATGAAAAAAACCGACTCCATGCTGGATCAGATCGAACGAAAGATCGCAGCATCGCCGACCAACTCAAAGACACCAGCTGGGCTTCATAATGATAAAGCTCTTGAGCCACAGCGCATCGTATTATCTGAAGCAGAAAAAAATGCCCTAGCCAATACCATTAATGAATGCTTTGAATTATTACGTATTAATTACCATCACCTCTACTTTAGTGCCTATTCAGAAATTGATGCCGTAAATGCCGCCAAACGACTTTGGCTAGAAAACCTCTCTCGCTTTTCACCAAAGACAATCCGACAAGCCACTCATCGCTTAATTAAGCAATCAGACTATTTGCCGACTATAAGCAAACTCGTTAAGTGCTGCATGGAGTTGAATAGCGGCCAGACACTTCCCGATGCACATGATGCCTACATTGAGGCATGCAACGCTCCGTCACCCAAACAAAATGCAAACTGGACTCACCCCGCTATTTACTACGCGGGAAAACAAAGCAACTGGGGCTTTCTTACTAGCAATGAAGAAAGAATTGCTTTTCCTGTTTTCAAACAACATTATGAGCGTATTTGCGAACAACTTATTACGGGACAAACACTTCCTCCAATAAAAACACTCGCACTCCCCGAATCAACGGAGACACCACTTTCTAAAAAAGAAAATACCAAACGTCTTGCTAAATTAAAATCGGAATTACAGCTCTAAAAAAGGCTGCACTCCGCTAGGAGTACAGCAAAGACAACAGGAAAGTTCAAAACACAAATACATCCTGATCTGTATTTTGATGATAAGTAAGTGTGCGGGCTCACTTATCGGTTGCTTTCAATAACAGGGAGTTACCGAAAACAGCAACACATCCTGTATTGCTCAATACCCCGAAAGGTTTCGAGGTACTGGTGTCTCAATTTATTATCCCTGAGAAAAGACCTCCTGAAGAAATCTTCGTTGGTTTTTCCATAGTCGGCTACTTAGTAATAACTTCAGGCCCCATCATCATTGTTGGCAACCAACTAGAAATAGGTGGAATGTAAGTCACTAAGATTAAAAATAAAAATAATACGGCACAGAATGGCATCGCTGCTTTCACAACGCGAGTCATACTCATACCAGTGATGCCGGAAGTCACAAATAAATTGAGGCCAATAGGTGGCGTAATCATGCCTATCTCCATATTCACCACCATCATGACCCCCAGATGAATCGGATCAATACCGAGCTCGATGGCAATAGGAAATACCACGGGAGCCACAATTAATAGCAGCCCAGATGGCTCCATAAACTGACCACCTATCAATAAAATAATATTGACTACGATTAAAAACTGCCACCAAGTAAAGCCTGCATCTAGCATCAAGTTAGTAATAAGATCAGGAATTCGCTCGCCGACTAGTACGTGAGAAAATACCAAGGCATTAACAATGATAAACATCAACATAATTGTGGTTTTTGCGCCATCAACCATGACACCACGTGTTTCGCGGTGAAAAAAGATGGATAACAAACTCTTACCCATTATCGATACATTACGAACAACCGCATCACCCGTCGACTCACCATCATTGCGCCATGCAACACCTTTTAGTGGACCCATATCACGATATATTAATGTTGCAATCAAAAAGGCATATACGGCGGCAACCGCAGCGGCTTCTGTTGGAGTAAATATACCGCTGTAAATACCGCCCAAGATAATTAGAATCAACAGCAAACCCCAAGAGGCATCAGCGGCTGAATCTAAAATTTCTTTCATACCCGCAAACGGGCGCTTTGGCATCCCACGCATACGTGCATTGATATAAATAACCGTCATCAGCATCAAGCCCGCTAACAATCCTGGAATCACCCCGGCCAAGAACATACGACCAACAGACACATCTGTGGCAGCAGCATAGACCACCATCACGATAGAAGGAGGAATCAAAATCCCTAAAGTACCGGCATTCGCAATAACCCCTGCGGCAAAATCTTTGGTGTAACCTACTTCTCGCATTGCCGTAATCGCGATGGTTCCAATAGCAACTACCGTTGCAGGCGAAGAGCCTGATAAAGCGGCAAATAGCATACAAGCGAAAACACTAGCAATAGCAAGACCACCACGAAAATGCCCCATGGTTGCGATAGAGAAACGAATAATTCGTTTTGCTACCCCACCTGTCGACATAAAAGATGACGCCAGAATAAAAAACGGAATCGCTAATAAAGTATATTTTTGTGAAGCATTTAATAACTGTAAGGCAACAGAAGACACCGAGTCATGTGAAAAAATAGCAATCACTAAGACACTAGATAAACCCAGCGAAACCGCAACAGGAACACCTAAAAATAGGAATAAAAAGAGTAAACCAAATAAAACTACACTTTCCATGATTAATCCCCTACCACATTTTTATTTTGCTCAAGCAATTCTTCCGCTTCATGAGAGGCAATAATCATTTCACGCTTACCCAACAAAATAGCAAAAAAAGCTTGCACACTACGAATAACAAACAAGCCTAAACCTACCGGCAACATTAAGTAGGCAACCCATCTAGGCAAACGTTTATCTCCACCAAAGATAAACTCGGGGAGAGCAATACTTTCCATACCAACACCTAATTGATACATTTTCGACCAGTAAAAATAAGCGCCGCCCTTGCCTTCAAAACCTACCAGATCAGCGGAGAAAAGTATCAGACCATACAAAATGCACAATAGTGCACCAAGTAAGGCACAAATTTTAAAAACAAAACTGGAAAATTTTCTAATAACGATATCTACACCTAAGTGAAGACTGCGTTTAATACCATAACTCATACCAAATAAAATTAACCAAGCAAATAATACCTGGGTAATTTCCAAGGCACTGCCCCAGCCTGTATTAAAAACATAGCGAGCAATGACTTGCGCAAAGGTAATGAGCGTCATTAAACCCAAAAGAATAGCGATAAAATCTTCTTCGATTCGGTCAATCATTTTACAGAACTTATTCATACACATCTGCCTACAATAGCATTACCTGTAACAAAAACTATGATAGAAAAATTTATCCAGGACACAGCAAAACGACACATACTCAAAAGAGTAGAGCTAAAATCGATATCAAACAATCATTGGTTTATTGCAATGGTTTAAGAACTTCTAAAAAATTTCTTTTCACCACCACAGGTATCGGTTTGGTTTGTGCGCACTGAGTTAGAATAATTTTCTTACTACTCGTTACAACTTTAGTGACTTATGTTTAAAAATTTTATAACATAATTTTGAAAAGGGCCTGACGAGCAGGCCCGTAATTTACGTCAGTATTACTGACCCGCTGCAACAGCGGCATCAATAACATCTTGACCTACATCATCTGTAAACTTATCCCAAACAGGGCGCATGACTTTAACCCACTCAGCACGCTGTTCTGGCGTTAAGGTGCGAACAACACCACCGGCAGCGATGATTTTTTGCTTATTCGCCTCGTTTATTTCAGTAGAGAGTGCATTCGCTTTATCAGTCTCTTCGCGAAAAATTTTCAAAAACTGATCACGCTCTGCTGCAGGCAAACTATTTAACCAATCTTTAGAGGTAACGGCTAAGTAAGTGAGTAGCTGATGACTAGTTTCAGTAGTACCATCCTGCACCTCAAAGAATTTCTTGGTGTAAATATTGGACCAAGTGTTCTCTTGCCCGTCAACAACACCGGTTTGCAAGGCACCATAGACTTCTTTAAATGCTAATTTTTGCGCATTACCACCAATCGCTTTAATCATTGCAACCGCAACATCAGAAGTTTGCACACGGAATTTTAATCCAGAGGCATCTGACGGCAAAATCAAAGGCTTATTGGCAGAGAAATGCTTGAGACCATTATAAATATAGGACAAACCCACATAGCCTTTGTCTTCAATTGCGTTTAACAATTTTTGACCAACCGGCCCTTTAGTAAACTTATTAACCGCATTCATATCTGGAAATAAGAATGGAAAATCAAAGATACGGTATTTCTTGGTGTAAGCTTCGAACTTAGCCAAAGATGGCGCAGCCACTTGAACATCACCAAGCAATAAAGCTTCCATTACTTTGTTATCGTCAAACAACTGAGAACTAGGAAAAAGCTGCATACAAGCTTTACCATTCATTTCTTCATTGATGCGCTTTGCGATAGCCGTAGCCGCATCACCTTTAGGGTGGCCCGTGGCCGCTGTCACAAAACTAAATTTAATAACTCGCTCCCCTTTTTCACAACTTGCAAAGGCGTTCGCACTGAGCGCAGTGGCGGCAATGACAGCTGCGGTTAGTAGTTTTTTCATAGAGTCTCTCCAATGAAATATCATTATTATAAGTAAAAGGTTAATTTTCGCCGGGGATGAAGCCCCACGTTGTTATTTATAAATAACAGCATTGATAATTACTGCATTGTTTATGCCAAAAGATAAAGATTCAATTAACTTACTGTTTTTAATCGCATTTTCAATTCAATTTAATCAAACAGTATATTATTTTTGTTGCGTTTTCGACACAATCGAAATAGGCCATGTTACCTTTTCGATACATCACTAACACAACATTGCACGTAGAATGATTTCATTGTAGTTTTTACTTTTTATGTTTATTAATGAAATCGATTAAGAGTGTAATCTCAAGCCAACCGTTCTACAAGTGTAGTCTGCGCCAAGAGCCTTGTTATTTTAGAGATGCTTTATTAGAACCACTATTTTCAAGGTAAAAAAGAGCACTTACTTGCTTATTCTATGACTTATTATTCCCGCCCTGAAGTTGATATTTCTTCATTTTCTCATAGAGCGCTTTTCTTGATATTCCTAATTGCTCATAGGTTAACTTAATACTCCCACCATTTGCCTCAAGCGCTGTTGCAATCAAACTGCGCTCAACATTAGCCATTTGAGAAGACAAATCAGCCCCAGTAGATACGGCTTGAGGGACAATATCAGGAGATAAACCTACGCCCAAGCCTAAAACCCAACGGTCAACAACATTGCGTAATTCTCGTACATTGCCGGGCCAATCATACGCCATAAACTCTGCCATAAGTGCCGGGGTAATCTCGGGAATTTCACGTCGATAACGAGCCCGTGCCTCTCGCGCTAAATGATGCATTAGCGCTGGAATGTCTTCTTTACGGTCACGCAAAGAGGGAATAATAATTGTCACAACATTCAAGCGGTAATAAAGATCGGCACGAAACTCCTGACGCTGACTCGCCGCTTCCAAATCCGTTTTTGTTGCGGCAATAAAACGTAAATCAAGAGGAATTAACTTATTAGATCCCAAGCGTTCTATCGTCCGTGTTTCAATCACGCGCAATAATTTAACTTGCAACTCCATCGGCATAGACTCTATTTCATCCAAAAAAATAGTCCCGCCATTTGCATATTCCAACTTACCCACTCGCTGCTTATTGGCGCTGGTAAATGCACCGGATTCATGGCCAAATAATTCTGACTCCATCATTTCTACCGGAATAGCGCCACAGTTCAGTGCAATAAATGGCTTCTCTTTTCTTTGCCCTTCTTCATGTAAAGCACGTGCAACAACTTCTTTACCTGCACCTGTTTCACCCCATATCAGCACATCGACATCCGTTTGCGCCAAAGCAATGATTTCTGATCGCAGTTTTAACATGGCTGGAGTACGGCCCACTAAACGCTTATCGAGACCTTCTTGACCAGACAGCTCCATACGCAGAGAACGGTTTTCTAAGACTAAACGACGCCTTTCTAATGCGCGTGATACCGCCGTTGTTAGTCGCTCACCAGAAAAAGGTTTTTCAATAAAATCGTAAGCGCCATTGCGCATAGCATCTACCGCAGTAGAGATGTCACCATGACCCGTGATTAAAATAGTTGGCAAAGCGGGATCAATTTCTAAAACCATTGACAACAATTGCATGCCATCGATATTGGGCATACGAATATCGGTAATAAGCACACCATATAGATCTCGATTGATATGACTAAGTACTGCCTGACCATTATTATAAGCACTGACATCGTACCCGGCTAATTGTAGGCTTTGCATGAGGGCATGACGTAAGTCATCATCATCGTCAACAACCAACACTTTTGCTTTTTCTGTCATGACATTCTCATTGGGTTAATATAAACATTAACATTTATACTAGAGGAAAAGTAAGCTCAAAGACAGCGCCGTAGCCTTCTTCATTTTTTAAGTTCAGGGTGCCTTTAAGGTCTTTAACAATATTCATTACAATAAATAAACCCAAACCCAAACCACTCCCCATCGACTTTGTAGTAAAAAATGCATTAAACATTTTATCTTGGGTTTCAATATCAATCCCCGGCCCAGTATCTTTGACCACAATAATAGCCTTGCTCTGTTTCGTATGCCAATCAATATCCACTCTACGATTCTCTGATTTCATTACTGCATCCATCGCATTGGTAACCAAATTGGTGATCACTTGCGATAGGCGACCTTGTTCAGCCATGATAAAAACTGGCTCAGATTCACCGTTAAAATTAAGCTTCACTCCATTCTTTTTAGCTTGTGGAGAAAGCAAAATGATTACTTCATCCATGACCGAATTTATTGATATTTTTTCCACATCCGTTGATGCTTTGTGTGCAAAATTACGCAACGTACGCGTTAGGTTCGCCATTTTATCAACTAACATGTTAATGCGCTGCAAGTTATCCTGAGCCGCTTCCGTATTTTCTTTAGATAAAAATGCAATAGCATTATCAGCATAAAAGCGAATGGCTGCCAGTGGCTGATTGTACTCATGTGCAAGCGTAGTAGACATTTGTCCAATACCAGCAAGCTTGGCTGCTTGCACCAACTCCTCTTGTGCTTCTCGCAGCTGCTTTTCAGCAAGGCGCCTTTCTTCTATCTCGACGCCTAATTTTTCATTAGAACTTGTCAATTCATGTGTACGGTCACGCACTTGACGCTCTAAGCGCAACGCAAATGCTTGCTGCGATCGCTTCTCTTCCAGCAATCGTCGCTGACGATTTAAAAACATAAATGTCGACATTGAAAGCAACGCAATTACAAGCAGGCTAATAAAAACCACCGTATTACGCTGTTTTTCGATAGAGCGATAATTCGTTAAGGTATGTATGCGCCAACCCAGTAACGCATCGTACTGAGATACCTGGACATAATCGCGACCACTTTCATCGCCCAGTTCACGATTTAAGGTGAGACGATCTCGACGATGACTTTTAAAATTTTTAACCAAGTACTCATTCGATTCTTCATCAAAATGACGAGGGACATCACCGGCATAAAAAAATTTAAAACGCCAGGGTTCAACATTTGACAACAAAATTCGACCAAACTCATCCGTTACCAATATTGGATCTTGCAATAAAGCCCAGACCTGCTCTAGATATTCGAGATCAACCCTGACAACAACAACCCCAAGAATATGATTTTCACTAAGAACTGGAGAAGCAAAAAGATATAAACGCTTACCACTATGTGCTAATACACTGGCTCGCCCCATACTACCCTTGAGAGCTGACTGAAAATACTTTTCATTGTAGATATCAACGGTTTGTTCTGGAAATTGATTACTAACGAGAATAGTACCTTCGCGATTAGCAATCCAAACATCTGCAGCACCACTAATACCCGCTAAAAAATTAGCAAGTTCATTTGCTTTCGGCAACTCTTGCAATGGATCATCAGTTAATAGTGCATAGGCAATATCAGAGCGGCGAGCAATGAGCACAGCAAGGATGGCGTACTTATCCATACTTGCCTTGAGTGTTGCCGCCTGATATGAAATGGTATTTTCCATACGTTTTTTAGCGGTAAAAAATGCTCGGGACTCAGACCAATAAGCGACTGCTAATAAAATCAAGCCACCGACTAATATTAATGCAGGCAACAACAAACGATAAAAATATTTAAAGTCACTTGGTTTAAGCATTACCAACTAGAAACCTATGGAGTATCTATGAATCGACAACCTCTATCCGATCTACCTTTTGAAAACCTCGCGGCAACTTGTGGCCACGTCGCCCGCGCTCTCCGTGGTAATGTTCTAATTCAGATAGTTTGAATGAGGCATGACGCTTACCCGAATAAACGACAAGTTTTTGCTTATCCGCTATCAAGGCATTCGCTATCACAAATTCTTCTCTTGACTGTACTCGAGCAGATGGAATACTCAACATCTTATTGCCTTTACCTCTCGCCAGCTCAGGCAACTCACTCAAAGGAAACAATAACATTCTGCCCTCATTGCTAATGGTAACAACTAGTCCCTCACTTGCGGTGTCAACCAATACAGGAGGCAGTACTTTAGCGCCTTTGGGTAGAGAGAGCAGCACCTTTCCGGCCTTATTTTTAGTATATAAATCACCAAGTTTAGCGATAAAGCCATAACCAGCATCGCTCGCGATAAGTACTTTTTGCTCATCGTCCCCCATCAGCAAGCCCATAAATGTAGCACCACTTGGAGGATTTAGACGACCACTAGCAGGCTCACCCTGCCCTCTGGCGGAAGGCAATGTGTGTGCAGGGAGTGCATAGCTACGGCCCGTCGAATCAATTAATAATACCTGTTGATTCGATTTTCCTTTTGTAGAAAATTGATATTTATCCCCCGACTTATAACTTAAGGAACTCGGATCAATATCATGCCCTTTGGCAGAACGTATCCAACCTTTCTCTGAGATCACAACGGTGACGGGGTCACTACTCATTAAATCCGTCGCACTTAATGCTTGCGCCTCTTCGCGAACCACTAGTGGCGAACGACGATCGTCACCGTATTTTTCAGCAACGTCATTTAATTCTTTTTTGATAAGATTTTTTAATTTAATAGCGGACCCTAAAATAGATTCTAAATGATCACGCTCTTTTATTAATTCTTCTTGTTCGCCGCGAATTTTGATTTCTTCCAACTTTGCAATTTGTCTTAATCTTAACTCAAGAACATACTCTGCTTGCACATCCGTTAAACCAAAGCGTTTCATTAATTCCTGCTTTGGCTTGTCTTCCGTTCGAATAATTTCTATCACTTCATCGATATTCAAAAATGCAATTAAGCATCCTTCAAGCACATGCAAACGTTTCAACACTTTATCTAAACGGTGTTGCAAACGTCGGCGCACGGTAACGGTACGGAATGTTAACCATTCACTTAAAATTTTTACCAAAGGTTTAACCGCTGGCAGACCATCAATACCAATCATATTCATATTGATACGATAGGTACGCTCTAAGTCGGTAGTGGCAAATAAATGATTCATCATTTGCTCAACATCAATACGATTAGAGCGTGGAATAATAACTAGCCTAGTGGGATTTTCATGGTCAGACTCATCACGCAAATCCGCTACCATAGGTAATTTTTTTGCCTGCATTTGTGCGGCGATTTGCTCCATGACTTTGGCACCACTCACTTGGTGAGGCAAAGCGGTCACAATAATATCCCCATCTTCTTTCGACCAAACTGCCCGCATTCGCAAACTGCCGCGACCAGTCTCATACATTTTTATAATTTCTTCTTTGGGGGTAATAATTTCGGCACTGGTCGGCATATCAGGAGCAATAACAAATTCACATAACTCCGCCGTACTCGCTGTAGGATTTTGT
>JBNKUQ010000085.1:0-13666 GCA_050298695.1 Cellvibrionaceae bacterium | reverse complement strand
GGTGGAACGATGGCCGTGGGCAATACGTTGGCAATTACCTTGATGTTTTTTCAATCCATGGCTGTAGTGGTAGAAAGTGTGTTCTATGTTTTCGGGTGTAAAGGTCAGTGAAATGCGGTCAATGGTGTCAGGTAATAGGGTCCGTAATTGCTGTACACACCAGCGCGATACGGAGTTTGGTGAGACAAGCGTATCGTCGATTAGGGTAATGGCTTCTTTGGGGGACAGACAGTGAATGCTATATTTTTCTTTTGTGTTAAATAGCCACTCGAGAGCAATGTTTCCATCAGCATCTTGGCGATTTAGTTGGTCTGATTGCTGTGGCACTAATAGGCAATGGTCAATGGTTTTATCCAGCCACTCGCGCAATATCTTTTTAACGATACCAAAATCGCAGACCATGCCTTGCTCATCTAATGCTCCCTCAAGAACGACACTGGCTAGCCAGGTTTCTCCGACAAGTCCTCGCTCTGGGTCTAGATAGCTGAAATCTACATTGGTTAGGTTATCGACAAAAAGATGCATATTACTCGGTCCTCTCTAAACAGCGCGCATGATATAGGAGAAAGGCTTGGAGGGGCTACTTTGTCGACAAATAAAACCCTTTTTGTAGCGGCTGTAGGGTGTTTTTGTTGAGGGATGAAGCTCTCAGGATGAGCGATAGCCTTTGTAGAAATTAAGAACCTTACGAACGTAGTTTTGGGTTTCTTTGTAGGGTGGGATGCGATTGCCATAGCGAATCACCGCATGTTCACCTGCATTATAGGCGGCTAAAGCTAATCGATAGTCTCCATTGAATAGTTTCAGCAAATAGCTGAGGTAACGACTGCCACCGGCGATATTTTGTTTGGGGTTGAAGGGGTCTTTAACCCCAAATCGAGCCGCGGTTGCTGGCATGAGTTGCATGATTCCCTGAGCGCCGGCTTTAGATATGGCATTGGGGTTATACGCCGATTCTGCTCGGATGACTGCATGAATAAGGTGTGCTGGTAATTTGTATTCTTTGGCAACTTTGCTGATATGTGATGATAAGGCCTTTTTCTTGGCCTGATTGAGCTTATAGCTACTTTGTTTGGGTACCCACCCTTGGTCGGTTTTGACGAGTTGAATATAACCGCTGTGTTTAGGTTTATCCGTTAGTACTAATCGACCATTGGCGTCAATATAACGATAAATAGCGGTATGGCCGCACAAGGGCGCTAGCATTAGTGCAATAAGGCAAAGGTTAGTCAATTTGGTCAACTTCATGGACGTGTACATTATTTACAGCAATATTCCTTTAATAATAGACAATATTCGGCCGTGCAAAGGTCGCTGCTAAGAATAAGTCGTTGTATTAATGACGCCAGTTCTTGAAATATTGACTAAAAATGCCCATAATCGCCGCCCTCTCTTTGGAGAGTGTTATGGAGGACTCGATTGGTCCCCTCGCAACAATTCGCTGTAAACCCCGCCAGGCCCGGAAGGGAGCAACGGTAGCAGTAAAATTGTGTGCCGAGGTGTGGCTGATCGAGGACTCCACCTTATTCTTTAGTGGTTGTGGTCGAGTTAATTAATGCTCTCCAATCTCCTACTTGTACACGCTACTTAGGCAATGGAAAACGTCTTTGTTGCGTTGGCCCGTAACGATTTCTCTTGCCGGTGTTATTGTTACTTCATTACATCTTTGGCTGGATGGAAATAATAATTTAACGATAGGTTCTATCAGCTTTACTTTATACGATGCTCTTTGCATTTTTTCTATTGTTTTAATTTTTCGCTACCTGTTTGGTTTTTTCTATGAGTCGAGCGATTCGTTTCCATGAAAAACTTAGGCATTAAAAACAGTTATTCGTTTGTATTATTTTATAGATAGTTGCTTTAGTATTTTTACCAGAATTTAGTGTTGAATATCGGCATTATAAAACATGGGGTAAAGAGAGAAAAAAGATATCATAACCTTATGGATTAAGCGTTTCGTGAGTAATACTGTTGATTTGCCCACACTAAAATTAGATGATCTTACATGGCTGTAATCGAATTATAGTGAAAGTTATATTCCAGCGGATGTCTATTGTCCAAGGGCAGTGTTTGGTTTATATCTCTGTTCGGTATAACTCGTAGTGATTTATTTAGTCAACGCTCTTGCCGCTACAACAAGTTTTAATGATGATGCTGATCGCCCTCTGAGATTGATTTAGAGAGAGCGATAGCGCGTTGTAATTGAGAAGGACCAGAGATCTTGCGGTAGGATCTACCAAAGAGTCGGCATTAAGTCCTTTTGACTATTTATTTTTCTTGTGAATTGGTCGACATTTTTTAACTTGGGGTGTTTTTATGTTCGTCAGTTTTGGGGTAGCATCACCCTGCCACATAGGTGGTTTTTATGGAGTCTGTATGGTTGCAATTCTATTTGTTTTTGATGAATGAATTGTAGTGTGTTCATGTTGTAAAGGCGTTGCTTGTGTATTATCTAAGGAAGCTATTAATAAGGTAAAAGTTTTAGTTCAGGGGATGATTCAAATATCCACTTCTTGTGTTCTGGAATTTACCCATCTTTCTTTTCAAATAGCTTTTTGATGTTCAGCAGATAAGTATCAAGTACTGATAATAATATCGGTGTGCTGAGTCCGTTCTTTAACAGCGTAACCAGGACCTTTATTTAAATTTTTATATCAATTAAGGAGCAAGGAAAAATGGGTAAACCTTTACAGCATGGTTGGCATTTCTTCTTTTTTATTTTTCTATCAGCTATTTTATCTGCTTGTGGTGGCGGTGGCGGTGGGTCTGAACCTGAAAATGCTTTGCCATCAGCTGTTATATCCTATGCGAATAATGGCCCATTAAGTATCAGGTTTGATGCAAGTAATTCCAGTGACAGTGATGGCACGATTACGAGTTATGAATGGAATTTAGGTGATGGCAATACTGCCAGTGGTATCCAGGTCAATCATACTTATGCCGTTGCCGGTGACTATACCGTCCAGCTAACAGTAACTGATGATGATGGTGCAACGGCAGTGGCTGATCAAATGGTTACTATCACCGTTGATACTGTTGGCGATGACCCTCTTTTTAGCCTCCAATGGCATTTAAATAATACTGGACAGCGGGGTAATAATAATGCAGTCGCGACCATAGGTGAGGATTTAAACGTCACACCTGTTTGGGAGCAGTGCAATAATGGCTCTACTTGTCGCGGTGAAGGCATTGTTACTTCAGTTGTTGATGATGGTCTTGAAATTCGTCACGAAGACTTATCGGACAATATCTTAGCGGGGCAAAGCTACAACTATTTAAATGGTAGTAGTGATCCCACAACAAACAATGCTTCCGATGCTCATGGTACTGCTGTTGGTGGGATTATTTCTGCTCGTGATGGAAATAATCTTGGGGGTCGTGGTGTTGCTCCACGAGGACAACTAGTTGGTTATAACTTATTGACTAGTTTTACTGCGTTGAATGAGGGTGATGCCATGACAAGAGGTATTGGTGTCGTCGACTTATCCAACAATAGTTGGGGGCCTCCGGATGGCTTTGGGCAAGTGAATAATTCAGAGGCGCCATGGCGTGCAGGTATTGAAAATGGTGTCACCAATGGTCGAGGTGGTCGAGGTATTTCATACTTATGGGCTGGTGGTAATGGTCACCCTGCAGACAACTCTAATTATGATGCCTATGCCAATAATCCTTATGTTATCGCAATAGGTGCGTACAATGCCCAAGGACAGCGCTCTTCTTACTCTGAGCTTGGTGCTAACATTCTTGTGAGTGCGCCAGGTGGTGAATTTTGCGATACCTTGGCGATTGTTACTACTGATTTGCCTCTTGGGGATGGTTTTAATAACGGTAGTTCAAGTAATGATTTAAATAACGCTAACTACACTCAGTGTATGAACGGTACTTCTTCAGCTGCACCGAATAGCGCAGGCGTTGTTGCTCTGATATTGCAAGCTAATCCAGAATTAACCTGGCGGGATGTACGCCGAATTTTAGCGAGTTCTGCTCGCCGTAATGATGCCAGCGATAGTGGCTGGTTTCAAAACGGCGCTGGTTATTGGGTTAACGATCAATATGGGTTTGGCGCTATTGATGCCGAGGCTGCTGTTAATACCGCTCGTAACTGGACTAATATGCCGGCGCAACAAGTCGTTACAACCACATTAAAAACAGTTAATCAGCCCATTCCTGACAATAATCTTAATGGCATTGATGACACGATTACCGTTAGTAATAGCAATATTAGTAATCTCGAATTTGTTCAGCTTACTTTTAGTGCAGCCGATCATCCTTATTCTGGTGATTTAACAATAGAGCTAATAAGCCCTTCAGGTACAGTAAGTGTTTTATCGCAAACTCATGGTTGTAGAATTTATCAGGATGGACAATTTGTAGAAGCCGGTACCTGTACGTCGTTGAATGCATGGACATTTGGTAGCGTTCAGAATATGGGTGAAAGTGTAGATGGGCTGTGGCAGATACGTGTAGCAGATGGCGCCAGTGTTGACACAGGTACTTTCCAATCCTGGCAATTAACTTTTTATGGATATTAAGAGAGAGATAATCATGCAAGATATAGCAAAATTTATGTTTTTAGCGGTGAGCATTGTTATCACCGCATGTTCAACTGCAGAAACATTGCCGAGCAAGACCGTAGTGAATAATAACTCAGCCTCCGATATTGTAAGCAGCGTCAAAACCTCTAAAGTTACTTGGTACGATGGTCGGCAAGCTCGCGATCTCTGGTTAGCCCAAGACTTAGTTGCTGAATTCCCTGTAAAAGGCGCTTTACAGGGGCGTTCATTATTGAATACCAATGAAAACACTCTGGTAATGCAGCAAGCTGCGGTCCGAATTTGGCGTGTTAGTGAAGATGCGAATACCCTGTCACGACGTGCTAGCCAACAAACCTCATCAGAGACTTTTACCCCAGTTTTTAGAGATGCCCCCGGAGCGGGATCCATGAAAGCGCTACCTGGTGGAATTATTTTAATTTTGAATCCTGATCTAACCCAGGATCAAGTTGATAACTGGTTTGCCAGTCAGTCAATAACCATTGCCAGACAGCTTAACCTGTCGACTTATGCGTACTTCATTGAAACCCAGCCAGGGCTGGAAGGTCTCGATCTGGCTAATCAGCTCATAGAAGAAGATAACGGCGAACTGACTTACATTCAAAGTGCAACGCCTAACTGGTGGTCTGAAAAAGCAGTTAGATAACTTCAACCCCTTCCTCTAGGTTGTCTGAATCATATTAAAGACTTTATTTAGGCAACCTATTCATTGCTATTCTCACAACACCATCCTTTTATTGGTTATCAAGCTTAATCTTCCCTCAATCATTAATGTGATAGCTCAATTGAAAGGCGTCAATAATTACTTTATCATTGCCGTTCATTTTTTGCCCTTCCTGCGTGGGCTTATCAAGGTTTTATCGGTATCTTTCTGAGAGGTCGATGGAGTAATAATCAATAGGGCTTAGCGAATTAGTACTTGTGCAACAAGGAATAATAATAACGCTAAAATAGGGGTATCCATGATTTATCTTCGCGGTATTTTTTCGTTTTTCTGTTTATTTATTTTTTCTATATCATTCGCTTATTCGTTAGATATCAACCCTGGTCGCTACACCGTTTACTTTGGGGATATCAACGAAGATGGCTTTACCGATGTGTACTTTCAAGGTAAAGAACAGTATGTGCCGATTGTCGGTGATATTACCATTCCCTTAATTCTTCCTCCCGCAGATAGCTTTGCCTTAATCAGGGATACTCGTTTGGAAATAGATTATTAGGGATACGATCGATATGTCGGTGATTTAGCTGTTTATACAACAGAACAAAGTCTCTACGCACTCAATAGCTTTTCGGTGGACTACCTTGAAGTAGATAGCAGTACATTGAGCACATTTACTTTAGCCTCAGAAAACCAAGATTATTTTCTTGCTGACTTCAATGGAGACAATCGAACGGATTGGTTGATTCGCGGCATCAGTGATACCAATACAGGCTATGAATACTTCTCGGGTGACCCTCAGAATGGCCCTGTAACTTACCAACGTTTAGTGGTTGAGGATATTGCGGTTAGCGTGGTATCGACAGGGAGTGATGAAGCTCCTCAAGTTTTGCAAACTTATACCAGCTCCAGCTTCGCCACTGCCAATATCAACACTGCTCCTTTAAATATTCAAGATGTTGATGGCGATGGTCGTGATGATATCGTCCTAACCGCTAATTCAGGAGACCTAACTGTCTGGTTGGCTGAGGCCAATGGTAATATTAATTTAAGCCAGTACCAACTCACCACTGACGCCATTCAGCCCGCCAAATTTACCGGTACTTCAGCGGGTGAGTTCGAAGTATCTGAAAGTGGCGCCGCCACTTATAACATCAAGCTCACCTTGCCTAGAGGCACAGCGGGAGTACAGCCCAGCCTGGCTTTGTCCTATGTCAGTAACGGGGGCAATGGCTTGCTCGGTAAGGGCTGGTCCATCAGTGGGCTATCGGCTATCAGCCGCTGTCGCCAAACCAAGGCGGTCGATAACAATATTGATCCCATTAAATGGAACAGTAATGATCGCTTTTGCTTGGATGGGCAGCGCTTAATATTAGTGGAAGGCTCTTCGACTTACGGTGCACCAGGAACTTTATATAAAACGGAATTGGATGCCTATACTCAAGTGATGGCTGTGGGAGGCACAACTGGTAGCCCCTCCTACTTCAAAGTGTTGCGCAAAGATGGATCCGTTACGTTTTATGGTAATACTAGTGACTCACGTCATTTAGCCGGCCCGCACGTTTTGGCCTGGGCGCAATCGCGTATGCAGGACAATATCGGCAATGGCATTAATTTTATTTACTATAACGACAGTGCCGGTCACCGTATCAAGTCCATTCGTTATGCTTATGGGACCAGTGCCAGTGTGCACAATGCCGAAGTGAATTTTAGCTATTCTAATCGCCCTGATTATATTGATGGCTATATTTCTGGTTACTCAATTAAAAATCAAAAGCGCCTGCGTTCTATTGAAGTGCGGAACAATGTCGATGGTCAGTGGCACACTGTTCGGGACTATAATCTGCACTATGCCCCCATTCAACTCCATAACCCCCTTAGTTTATTTACTGCGTTCCAAGAGTGTGTTGAAGGCCAGTGCATGGCTGCCACGGAGTTTGATTGGAATCTCTCATCGGCGACCATTCAGTATCAAGTCAATTCAAATATTAATGGCACTATTAATAATTATACGGAGGCTGATAGGCGCTTTTTTGATGTTAATGGTGACGGCTACCTCGATCTTTTCTTGCTTAATCAAAGTGATAATTACTCGGTAGATTCGGAGAGTAGCGATGTTACTGATGAGACAGATCGATTTTCTATGCGTTACTTCGTCAATGATGGTGTTCGCTTACAGCCAGCGAGTTTTACAAATGGAACGCAGCAATTTGACTTCATTGATACTAAACGAGGTGCTCATAACCTTGCTCCTCACGATAAATATGTAAAAACAGAAATACTGGATTACAACGGTGATGGTAAGCAAGATATCGCCATTTTCCGTACACAAGTAGGTCATTGGCAAATTCTGTTATCCGAACCCACATCCGATGGCTGGCGTTTGTCATTAAACCCTATAGACCTCAACTTGCTCAACCATATCAATTACACCTTTGTGGATATGAATGGCGATGGGCTAGCAGATGCAGTATCGCCGACGAAGATTTTTTATTTAACATTCGCTGCGAATTCAGGCAATCTCAATACACCTTACAATTACTCTACAGCCCATCAAGAGGTCATGAACTTACCTTCATTTGGTATCAACCAGGCCTGTTACTCATGGGGTGATGCAGATCCTGGCCCAGGTGAAGCCACTAGCGTCTACCAGTTTATCGGTACTGCCGGCGATACGGACGGTGATGGCGACGTTGAAATGGTTGTTCAGCGCTTAAACAAGTGCTTTATTGAAGGTCGCGTGAATGTTAATAAACGTGAGGTGCTTGTCGAAAAGCAAGGTAGTCAATTTGCACACAAGCTCAATTTTGATAGTGGTGAAAGACAAATCCAATTAGCTGATGTGAATGGAGACGGCCTAGCAGACCTTACCTACAACCGTGACCACGATGAGCGTTCCCGCTGGTATTACCAATTAAGCACCGGCAATGGCTTTTTATCCCGAGTTGAAATTGATGATACTAAAGATGAGGCCGGTCCTCAATTTGCCGACATTAATGGTGACGGTAAATTAGATTTTATCTGGCGGGGAACAGGTAGTAAGGGTAATCGGAGGGACGCCTATTATCGATTATTTATTGGTAATGCCTATCAGCCAAAGAGTGCAGCCACTAAATTCTTGAATGAATTTCTCAATGGTAGCAGCCGTGCCAGTAACGCCTTCATTGATATTAACGGTGATAGACGCGCCGACATTGTGGCCAGTTACGAGGGCGACATTGATATCAGAATGTCGACCCCTGACATTCAACCCAATAGCACTATCGTAAAAATAACCAATGGCCTCGGTGCAGAGACCAATATTCATTACGAAACCCTCGCCGGTTCCGGCGCCTATACCCCAGCAGATTTCGAGCTGTCCTACCGCTACGTGCAAGAACAAGCGAATACGGCTAGCCGACGAGTCAATTGTGATGGTATCTCTTGTGTTAATGAAACGGTATTGGTCACTGGTGACCAATTAGAGCTGGAACAGCAGCAGCATGCTGACATCGCTCGTGGTTATTGGGATCTTCCCGATGGCGCTCAAATAGCGGATGTCTTACAGCCTGTTATGCCCATCAATGGAGCGATATTTGTCGTCACTCGTGTCGACAGTGCCATGCCAGCGGCCAGTGAAACACAAGCGGGTGCCATCAACACCAATGCGCAAAGTGCCGTTGCTTACCAGTATGCCGGTGCGCGTATACAGGCCTCCGGCCGTGGCTTTTTAGGCTTTCAATACCTTAAAAGTATCGATCTACAAACCAATATCAAAACCACGACGCTTTACCGCCAAGATTACCCCTTTATCGGCGCGCCACTAAAAACGACAGTGTTTAGCCCCGATGGTAAAGTGATGAAAGAGTCGGAAAATATCTGGACCTTCGTGACCGGTGAGGGTAGTGATGGTACCCGTTACTACCAAACTTTACTTAGCCAAGCGACAGAAAATCACTATCAAGTGAATACCAGCGAACAGACGGGCGATATTACGGTAACCAATAGCCTGATAAAAACCGTCACCACCCAAAACACCTTCGATGCTTTTGGTAACCCAGAGCAAATGATCAATACCACCCAGGGCTACGGTGAGCACGCCGTCACTCAAGTCAAAACCTCTGAGAACACTTACAGCGATAACAGCCTTACCATTCCCGCCTGGGGGCGCTCGGTTCCCTATGCAGCGCTGGGTCGTTTAACGGCAGCCTCGGTAACGACCCAACAAAATGGTCAAGTCAGCACACGCCATACGGCCTTTGACTATTACACCAGAGGTAACCTGGCCGGTCTATTGCGCACCGAAACCGTTGAGCCCAACGGGAGCCAAGCAGAAACCCACACCACAACCCATTACTATGATGCTGTGGGGAATGAAACCCGCAGTGTTAGCACTGGCTGGGACGGCCAAGCCATCACCGAACGCAGCGCCCGCACCGAGTACGACTCTACGGGCCGCTACATTGATGCCAGTTACAATCACTATGGGCAGCAAGTTGAACAAGTACTTGAGCGTGATCCCCGCGGTGCAGCCAGGCGCAGTCAAGACTTAGCCGGCATCATCACGACCGTAGATGTCGACACGTTTGGGCGTGAATTGCGCCGCTACGACGACAGCAGTGACGAAAGCGTCACCAGCGAATACCTCTTTTGCCACCAGCTCGGCAACTGCCCCAGCGGTGCCACCTATGCGATTCGCCAAACCACAGCCAGTGGCGGGCAATCCATCACCTATTTCGACATCCTGGGCCGTAAAACTCGCGAGGGCAAAATCAGTTTCGATGGCCGCTGGATCTACAGTGATATTGAATACGATAGCCTAGGCCGGACACTGCGCCAAAGTACCCCTTTCTTTGCTCATACCGTTCCCAAGTGGACGCGCAATTACTATGATGTTCTCGGCCGCCCCTATTACGTGACCGCGCCCGATGGCAATCATCAGCGCATTCGCCATTCAGGGCTTGCTAGCACCACCACCAATGCACTGGGGCAATCCAAGACCAAAGTCAGTGATGTGCTCGACCAGCTCAAACAAGTCACCGATCATTTCGGTGGCCGTATTCGCTACGAATACAATATCGATGGCGAGCTGACCCACATGCACAGCTACCGAGCCAACCAATCGACCCCAGCCGCAACCACCGTACTGGAATACGACGATCTCGGTCGCAAAACCCGTATGATCGACCCGGACAAAGGCACGTGGGTCTACCAATACAACGCCTTTGGTGAGCTCATTGAGCAAACCGATGCCAAGCAACAGCGCGTGATCCAGCGCTACGATGCCTTGGGCCGCATGATCAGCCGCACTGACTACCGCAGCAATAACAGCGTAGAAGGGCACACCACCTGGGTTTACGACAACAACACCCGCAGCGGTCGCGAATTCGATAACGCCCGCGGCCAATTGCGCGAAGTCATTCTCAGCCAAAATATCACCCACAGCTCTTGCTTTAGCACGACCACCCAGCAATGTATTCAATACGAATACGATGATATTGGCCGGCAAATGGCCAGTGAAGTGCGCTTGGGAACTGCCGCCTCCCTCGGAAGTTTCCGCAATGCAGTAGAATACGACCGCTTTGGTCGTCCCGAAATCGCCTACGATGCGCTGAGTGATCGCGTCATTAGCAACGGTAGCGCGGTGCTCAGTGGCACCCAGACGCGTTACAATCTCTATGGCTTTGCCTTTCAAACCATCGACCTGCAAACGGGTGATGCCCTACACACCATTCTCGAGCGTGATCAGCGTGACCAAGTCCTTGAAGAGCGGCGCGGCAATGGGGTCACCACCACCTACCGTTACGATGATGCTAATGGTCGTTTGCTGCATCAGCAAACCACTTCGGCTCTCGGTTACATCGACCCGATCGATGTACAAGATATCGGCTATGAATGGGACCTAGTGGGTAATCTCAAATCCCGCCATAACCAGAGTGCCAATGGGCAAGGCGGCCAGAAGAATCTACAGGAATCGTTCTGTTATGACGGCCTTAATCGCCTGATTAAAACCCACAAAAATAGCCTCAATGGTTTATGTGATGGGCTCAGTGCCACAGAACAAGACCTGGAGTACGACAGCCTCGGCAATATTACCCGCAAACACGATGTGGGCACCTACACCTACGGCTCCGTTTATAACACCAGTGCCGCCAATGATGCTGGCTTGCATGCGGTGACCGCCACTAGTGATGGCCTTACTTATCACTACGATAATAACGGTAATATGACGGAAGATCGTCGCAATGGTAGTATCGAACGTGCCTTAAGTTATACTACTTTCGACAAACCCGACGAGATCAGCAAGGGTGATCACACCACGCGTTTTTCCTACGGCCATGACCGCAGCCGCTATTGGCGCCAAGACACCAATGCTCAAGGCGTGGTTACCACCACCTTGTATCTCGGTGGAGTAGAGCGTATCACCCGCTCTAATAGTAGCAATATTGAGTGGAAGCGCTATCTTGGTCACAGTATTCATACCATCGTCACCGATGCCAATGAAGTTCAGCAATCCCTGGAGCGGCTGTTTGTTTATAAAGATCATTTAGGGTCCACCGATGTCATTACCGACCTCAGTGGGCAGGTCGTGCAATCCATGAGTTTCGATCCCTGGGGCCAACGTCGTGACGCTACTACGTGGAATGCCTTTAGCAATATCCAGCTGACCAGCTTCGACCACAGTAAGAGCTCCAAAGGTTTTACCGGCCACGAGCATCTGGACGAAGTCGGGTTGATTCATATGAACGGCCGTATTTATGACCCAAGGCTTGCCCGCTTCCTACAAGCCGATCCGATGATGCAATCGCCCGATGATACGCAGATGTTGAATCGGTATAGTTATACAAGGAATAATCCGTTGAATGCGACGGATCCTAGTGGGTATGTGGTGCAATTTATTGTTCCGTTTATGGCGGGCGTTCTCACCTATGGTACAACTTACTATGTTGCAGCGGTTGTTATCTCTTCAGCGATATCATCTGCGGTGATGGCTTATATGGCAACAGGCAGTGGTACTGAGGCGCTCAAGGCGGGCGTGGTTGCAGGGCTTTCGGCTTATGCGTTTTCGCAGATTGGGCAAAGCTTCAATAAAACGGGAGCGACAAATGCCGCCGCTGAAGCGGCGGGTACCTATAGCGGCCCTCAACTTTATACGTTTGGTAGCAACAGTTTAACCGCGGCACAAATTGCACAGCAAATTACGGCCCACGGTCTTGTGGGTGGTATTGGTGCAGAGATTCAGGGCGGTAAATTTGGCCATGGCTTTATTAGTGCGGGTTTAACTAAAGGCGTGATGGGAACCTTTAGTTATGCTAATACCAGTGGCGGAGCGGTTGTTGGTAGGACACTGGTAGCGGCCTTGGTTGGAGGAACTGTTTCTGAATTGACGGGCGGGAAGTTTGGGAATGGGGCGGCTACTGCGGCTATTGCGCATTTGATGAATGCGGAGGGTCCCAGTGCATCTAAAGATTTTTCATTACAAGCTGAAGGAGGAACACCTCATCGTTATACGGTTGGACCTACTACCTTATGCGAACTTGGTTCTTCTCAAAGATGTAATTTGGTATATGGCCTAACAGTTGTAAATGCGGAAGCTGTTCCATTTGTAGGGATGTTTAGTGGTGATCCTAAAGAAGGAACAATGATTTTATTGGGGAACAATCCTATTACAAGGGTTATTGATAGAGAAAATTATGCTGTTTGGAATATTACCCAAGAAGGTCATGACTTTCACCCTGGAACAGTGAGACATCAGCTTTATATAGAAGATGGGAAAATAAAACTTTTTACAGAAGGACTTGGCACTGGTAAGAATCCTAATTTTAATAATTTAATTGGTTGGTTGTTGATGAGTCAAACTCATACTAGTGCACAAATACAAATGCACCCTGGATTTATAGGTGATGTGATTAAAGATGCCAGATAATAATTTAAAGTCTGTATTAGAAATCGTATTGACATTTGCGTTAATGATTTTAGTTCTACTTGGGTGTGGTAATAAACAAGTACAAACTCAATTAGTAAAAGATTTTATTTTAGATGGTGAAGCTAAGACTGAAGCTATTTTTTTGGTAGATACAGTAGCTAGTAAATATCTATTATCCAAAGAATCTTTAAAAAGTCCAAGTGATTTAGAGAAAAGGAAGGTTTTGTTTGTACATTATAAAAAAGATGATCATGTTGTAATGACATTGCATGATTTGAAGAGTAATGGCAAATATTTAACTTTATACTTTTATGGTCTCGAAGGTAATCATCATGAAGCAATAAAAAGAGATGTAGCTCTTTTGATAGATAAGTTAGATAATCTGTAAGCAAAATTACGATCTATGATCAAGGGGTCACAGCAGATCAAGTGGATCAAGGATCAAGGGTCTATCAAGGGGTCATATCAAGGGGTCAGACTCCTTGATTTGCCGTTAGACATGTTTTACTATTCGGCCATCCATTTGACAGGAACTGTTTATGGCTC
>JBNKUQ010000084.1:0-14326 GCA_050298695.1 Cellvibrionaceae bacterium | reverse complement strand
CAATTACACATTGGGAGACCGCGGTCGCCCTTTATCCACCAGGTTCTCCCAATGGTCGAGCCCTACAAGAGGGTATTGTTAAAGCAAAGGCGCGCTTGGTGGCGCAGTCGGATACCGATGTTGCCGAGCCTTCTAGTCAGCCGACTTCAGGCCATCAGGCAAAAATTAAAGTCGCGGTTTCTATTGCTTCTCATGTACCCGTAAAGCCAGAGTATACGGTTTTTATTTATGCGAGGGCTTGGCAGGGCGCCAAGCTGCCTTTAGCAATTACGCGAATTAAAGCTAGCCAGTTACCGCTTACCCTAGAGCTGAATGACACTATGAACATGGCACCAGGAATGAATTTAAGTAGCGCTAAACAGGTCGAGGTTATTGCGCGTTTATCGCCTTCTGGTAACGCAATCACTCAGCCGGATGATTGGCAGGTTAGTATTGGCCCAATTGATCCAAGTACAACTGATGGAGCAGTTTTTCCCTTAGCTATCACCGAGCCTTCCGGTCAGTCAGGGAAATAAATCAATAACCTTAATTCTTTTTTAACAAACCCTTGTAAGATATTGTTTTTATTTAGAATTGTTTTTTAATTTCGTTAAGCTCGTTCCCGCGCTTTGCGTGGAAATGCATATCTGACTGCCAGTTTGCACAAATTTCAAAACAGAGTACTGAATCTAAGAACTTGTCTCTTGTTATCTATAAGAGTTGAGCTAACGTATGCATTCCCACGCGGAGCGTGGGAACGAGTAATAATCAAACAGAAATAGACTGCTATTAGAATTGTCTTTAAAAAACGATTCATCATGGTGTAATACGAGCCTGATCTGTGTAAAATCACCGCCTTTGTAAATTCAATACGCTCGACATTTCCTCGGCTCAATTCTTGATGTGGTCGACTTGTTAATTTTTATAAAAAACTATTAAAAAACAAAAAGTTGCGAGCAATACTTCATGTTCATTTGGATCTAAGTTAAATGCGTTTAAAACATATTAAGCTGGCAGGCTTTAAATCTTTTGTCGACCCTACCACGGTTACGTTTCCCAGTAACCTCTGTGCCGTTGTTGGCCCTAATGGTTGTGGTAAGTCAAATATTATTGATGCCGTGCGCTGGGTAATGGGTGAGTCATCTGCCAAAAATTTGCGTGGCGAATCCATGACCGATGTTATTTTTAATGGCTCCAATAGCCGTAAACCGGTAGGACAAGCCTCTATTGAGTTGGTTTTTGATAACAGTGACGGCACCCTAAAAGGAGAGTATGCCGGCTTCAATGAAATTTCGATTAAGCGCAAGGTTACGCGAGACGGGCAAAATATTTACTTCCTCAATGGCAGCAAGTGCCGCCGCCGCGATATTGTTGATATCTTCCTTGGAACGGGTTTAGGACCGCGTAGTTATGCCATTATTGAGCAGGGAATGATTTCTCGCTTGATTGAGGCTAAGCCAGAAGAACTCCGCATTTATATCGAAGAAGCCGCAGGAATTTCCAAGTATAAAGAGCGTCGACGCGATACGGAAAACCGTATGCGTCGAACCCAAGAAAACCTAGAGCGCTTGAATGATATTCGCGAGGAATTAGGGCGGCAGCTAGTACGCCTGGAGCGACAAGCAAAGTCGGCAGAGAAGTATGCAGAACTGAAAAAAGAAGAGCGAGCCGTTAAAGCTCAGTTGCAAACCTTGCGTTACCGCCTTCTCGACGAACAGTCAAAACAACAACAACAAGACATCCTTGAGCGCGAGCTTAAAATCGAATCCTTCGTTACAGATAGGGTGAGCTTTGATACCAATATTGAAAAGTACCGCCAAGCCTACACAGAGCAGGGCGATGTGTTTAATGAGATCCAAGGTCGTTTCTATGGCGTCGGCACCGAAATTGCCCGAATCGAGCAAAGTATCCAGCACGTTAAAGAGCGTAATCGCCAACTGCAAGAAGACCTTGCACAGGTTGACCAGGAATATCAAGAGGCTCAGGCTCATCTAGAGAGCGACCAACAAAAAGTGCAAGCCTGGGAGATCGAGTTCAATGAAATCGAACCTGAATTAGAACTGCTGCGTTCGGCCGAAACTGATTCTGGCGGCGACTTGCTTGAAGCAGAAGAGGCCATGCAAACTTGGCAGCAAGAATGGGATGAGTTTAACCAACGAGCGGCTGAGCCGCGTCAGCGTGCAGAGGTAGAACAGTCTCGTATTCAGCATTTGGAGCAAGTGCAAAATCGCCTGCTTGAGCGTATTCGCCGCTTAGAGGCTGAAGATAGTGGTATTAATACAAACGATGATGCGCAAGCGGATGAAATCCCTTTGCTGCAAGAAGCGGTTAGTGAAGCCGAATTGTTGCGTGAAGAAAAGCAAGCGTCGATGGATTCTCTTATCGAGCGCATTAACCAAACGCGTGATGCTATCAGCCACGTGGATACTGAGTTAAACGATAAACGCAGTCAGCTGCAAACTGCTCGTGGCCGCCATGCCTCTCTAGAAGCCTTACAGCAAGCTGCTGTGTCCGGTGGTAAAAAACTTGATAGCTGGTTATCAGAGCAAGCCTTGGATGCCAAGCCGCGTTTACTATCTGAGCTGAATGTCGAAAGTGAATGGCAGCGTGCCGTGGAAATGGTGCTCGGCGATGCACTACAAGCCGTTTGTATTGAGGGTATCGATGCCGTTGCCGATATGTTGGGCTCACTAAAGCAGGGAAGTTTAGTTTTATTAGAATCGCAAAAAGCGAGCGCGTTTAAGGGTAAGGGTCAGCTAACATCATTGGCAGAAAAAGTGTCTGGCGGTGCCGAGGTCTCCAGCTTGCTGGCCGGTGTTTATGTTGCGCCATCGTTAAGTGAAGCTTTATCTCTCCGCAATCAGCTCGATGCCAATGAGTCGCTCATTACCCCGGAAGGCATTTGGTTGGGGGCTAACTGGTTGCGTGTTAAACGTGAGGCGGACAGTGCCTCTAGCGTTTTAGCCCGCCAGAAGGAGCTAGAAGCTGTGAGCGCACGTATTACCGAACTTGAAGAGAGTGTCGACGGGCTATCGGCACAGTTGGTTGAGCAGCGCGACAGGGTTAAAGCCGATGAGGCCGAGCGCGAGCAATTACGCAGAGAGCTCGATGAAACCAATAAGCAATTTCATGAGCAGCAGTCGCAATTGGCGAGTTTGCAAGTTCGCGTAGAACAAGATGCCATGCGTCGACAAAAGTTGGCTGATGACATTGCTGAAGCCAAAGAGCAAATGAGCCTGGAAGCAGAAAACCTAAGTCAGGCACGTATGGTACTCGAAGAAGCTATTGGCTTAATGGAGAAGGATACCGAGCAAAAAGAAGCCTTATTAACTCGTCGCGATGAGATCCGTGGACGCCTGGATCAGAGTCGCCAGCGTGCGCGTCACGATAAAGATAAGCTCCATGCCCTGGCGATGCGCCATCAATCCATTAAAACCCAATTGCAATCGATCCGAGAGAGTATGCAGCGTTTGCAAGACCAAACGGCCCGTATGGAGCAGCGCCGAGAACAGTTGCAGGCCGCGGTAGGCGATAGCGAAGACCCCACAGAAGAGCATCAAATTGAGCTGGAAGCCTTGCTCGAAAAGCGAATAGCGGTAGAAGAAGAGCTAACGGCATCGCGCAAAGAGCTGGAAACGGTTGAACAGCAGTTGCGAGATGCTGAGCAGTCGCGCTCACGAGTAGATAATGAGCTGCAATCCTTACGAGCCTCATTAACTGAGGCGCGCTTGTCTGCGCAAACGGTACAGGTACAGAGAGAAACCATTGCCAAGCAGTTGCTAGAAGATGGCGGCGATTTAGAAGCGTTATTGGAAGCATTGCCAGACGATGCAACGGAAGATCCCTTTGTTGAAGAGTTAGAGCAAATTGACCAACGTATTACGCGTTTAGGGGCAATTAACCTGGCGGCTATTGATGAATTTAAAATTGAATCAGAGCGCAAAAATTACTTGGACGCGCAAGATAGTGATTTACGTGAAGCGCTTGAGACACTAGAAAATGCGATTATCAAAATCGACAAGGAAACGAGAACACGCTTTAAAGTAAACTTTGACCAAGTCAATTGTGGTGTACAAGAGCTATTTCCTTAAGTTTTTGGTGGTGGTCATGCCTATCTTGAGCTGACCGGAGATGATTTATTGGATACCGGTGTCACGATTATGGCGCGCCCGCCGGGCAAGCGTAACAGTACCATTCACTTGTTGTCTGGCGGGGAAAAAGCTTTAACGGCCATTTCATTGGTGTTTTCAATATTCCGACTCAACCCTGCGCCTTTCTGTATGTTGGATGAGGTTGATGCGCCGCTCGATGATGCCAACGTGGGTCGCTATGCGCGCATGGTTGAGGAAATGTCTGACCAAGTTCAATTTATTTATATCACTCATAATAAAATTGCGATGGAAATGGCGCATCAGTTGATGGGGGTCACCATGCATGAAGCGGGTGTATCGCGTATGGTAACAGTCGATGTCAATGAGGCGGCAGAGTTGGCTTCTGCGTAATAGTTTTCGTTATGTAACAAAAAACTACGACACTGTTACTGGACGAATGGCTTCAGCTAAGGAATAATTCCTAACAATTTATTAAGTCGCCATAATAGTACGATGTTTTGAGTTGGCTTAATGTACTACTGAGGCACTAAAAAGAATACAATCGTCATCCCCGCGAAGGCGGGGATCCAGACTGAAGCATATATGCTAACTCCTGGATTCCCGTCTTGCGGGAGTGGCGCCGAGAGTAATAAATAAACTTCGATTACATCGGTGTGTTCTTTTAGTGACTTGTTAGTAAATTCGATGATAGATGAAAAATGATAGATTATAGAGAGTAGCTCTAACGAATATGGATCAACACTGGCTAACCGTTGTTATCGCTTTGTTAATCGTCGGCATTATTGTCGATGGTATTCGCCGCATGCGCAAAGCGCGTCGCGACTCCATTAAGATGGCCTTGAGGCCAACGAAAAAACAGTCGGAAACTCACGAGGACGATGCCAAAGCGCAATACGGCAGTGAATTCCCCAATGGCGGCGCCCGAGCGAGTAAGCGCAAAATCGATCCTAATCGTATTATGCAAGCTCGTAATAAATATAATTTTGGTGCGGATATGTCTGCCTGGCGAGATAAAGTGGCAGAAAAAATAGCAGAACATACGGGTATTAATAAGTCAGAACAAGAGTCCTCTAGCGACAAAAAAGCCCCTCGCATAGAGCCATCATTGGATGGCCCTGATCCTTTGTTAGATGACCTCAGAGCAACTTCACCAGAAGCCCCTGAAACGATACCGGCGACAACAAACATAAGCGAAGAACAAGAAGCTCAAATGGTCCGCGATGACTATGATGATTGCGATGACTATGATGAGGAAACGTTGACAAGTTATGATGAGTCGCTTTCCGATATCGATACCGAAGAGACTGAAACATCGATCAGCGTAGATTCAGCTAAACAAGAACAAGAACCCATTAAGGAAAAACTACCCCTCACAAAAGATCAGCCCCCCAAGCAAGAGCCGGTACAGGTCAGTCTCAATCTTGAAGACTCAGTGCCCATGCTAATGGAGTCGGTTGAAGATGACGTTGAAGAGAAGAATAACCACAGTGAGACTGTGTCTGAAGAGGATTATAGCGCTTATGATGATGGCGATTACGAAGACACAGCAGTTGCGGTCAAACCTAAACCCATTGTTCCTGTAGGGACTCGCTTAGAGCCTGTTTCCACAGAGTCTGAACGAACACTGGAATCTCACTCTGCTAATAAGCCTCGTTATGAGTCTAAATACGCGGATCACGCCAAACATCAGGTTGCTGCACCACAAGAAGTGTTAGTTATTCACGTAAAAGCGGCGAAAAACGAATATTTTTACGGTAACGATTTACTTGAGTTAATACTCGATAATGGTTTGCGCTATGGAGCGATGGATATCTTCCATCGGCATGCGGGAGAAGATGGCGAAGGCCCTATATTGTTCAGCATGGCGAATATGGTAAAACCAGGTGTATTTGATTTGCATACCTTTGAAGAATTCAGCACGGTAGGTGTTAGTTTCTTTTTGGGTTTGCCAACGGAGAGCGGTACCGATATGCAAGCTTTTGATACCATGCTAGCCACGGCAAAAGATATTGCCGAAAAGCTACAGGGTGAATTAAAAGACGAAAATCGCAGTGTACTAACCAAACAAACCATCGAACATTATCGTGAGCGTATTCGTGATTTTGCTCGGAGACAGCAGTTAGAAAAAAATAAATCATGACCGACCCTTCTTCGGCTACCACTTCTTCGGAAGGTGAGGTGGCCGCAACGATTGCCGCTTTGCGGGAACAGCTTCACCATCACAATTACCTTTATTACGCGCTTGATGATCCGCAAATACCGGATGCAGAATACGATCGTTTGCTCAGGCAGTTGCAATCCTTAGAGCAGCAGCACCCTGAACTCATTACACCAGATTCGCCAACACAGCGAGTAGGCAGCGCGCCACTAAGTGCATTTTCGCAAGTGACCCATGAGATGGCGATGCTATCGCTCGACAATGCCTTTAGTGATGAAGAGTTTACTGACTTTAACAAGCGCGTTGTTGAGCGTTTGGGACAGGCTCTTGACGTATCCATTGAGTATGCTTGTGAGCCCAAGCTTGATGGAATTGCGGTAAGCCTGATATACCAAAATGGCTCTCTAGTCTTGGGGGCGACGCGAGGTGATGGTACTACGGGTGAAGATATTACCCAGAATGTACGCACCATACGTTCTATCCCGCTGCGCTTGAAAGGTGATGGCGTTCCTCAGCGCTTAGAAGTTCGGGGTGAAATCTATATGCCTAAGGCGGCTTTTGAAGCTCTGAATCAGTCTGCCCTAGACAATGGCACTAAACCTTTTGCCAACCCTCGTAATGCCGCCGCTGGCAGTTTACGTCAACTGGATTCCAGTATTACCGCGACACGTGCCCTGGAAATGTGTGCCTACAGTGTTGGGGTGGTCGAGGGAGGTTCATTGCCCGCTTTGCACACCGATGTCCTACGCGCCCTCAATAAATGGGGCTTTCGGATTAACCGTGAAATGCGTGCTGTTGAGGGAGTTGAGGCTTGCCTGGAATACTATGAGCAGTTAGCAGAGAAGCGCTTGCAACTCCCTTATGAGATAGATGGCATTGTTTACAAGGTCAACAACTTACAGTTGCAACAGCAATTGGGCTTTGTCTCACGCGCGCCTCGTTGGGCCATTGCGCGGAAGTTTCCCGCTCAGGAAGAACTTACCCTCTTACTAGATGTTGAGTTTCAAGTAGGGCGCACCGGCGCCATTACCCCGGTTGCTCGTTTAGAACCCGTTCTTGTCGGTGGGGTGACTGTTTCCAATGCAACCTTGCACAACCAAGATGAAATTCAGCGATTAGATATTCGTATTGGTGATACCGTCATTGTGCGTAGAGCAGGAGATGTTATTCCTCAAGTCGTGTCGGTTGTCGTTGACCGCCGACCAGAACAAAGCCAGCCTGTGGTTTTTCCTGAAACCTGTCCTGTTTGTGAATCGCCTATCGTTCAGGTGCCTGGCGAAGCGGTAAAACGCTGCAGTGGTGGTTTAATCTGTGGTGCGCAAGTCAAACAGGCGATTAAGCACTATGCCTCGCGCAAAGCCATGGATATTGACGGGCTAGGGGATAAGTTAGTTGATGCCCTGGTGGATGAGCAGCTCATTGATTCTGTTGCGGATCTTTACAATCTATCGGCTGAATCTGTGGCAACGTTGGAGCGTATGGGGCAAAAATCGGCAGAGAATTTACTGGCAGCCATCGAAAAATCGAAACAAACCACCTTGGCTCGTTTTATCTATTCCTTGGGGATACGTGAGGTAGGCGAAGCGACAGCGAGAAACTTGGCCCAGCACTTTGGCGACATTACACCCATCGTCGAGGCAAACACTGAAGCGCTGATAGCGATCAATGATATCGGTCCCGTTGTCGCTGGTTTTATTGAGTCCTTCTTTCACAATGAGGATAACCGAGAATTGATCGCTCGTTTACAGACGGTGGGGGTGTCATGGCCCGTGCAAGATACTCAGGCTGGCACGTCTCTGCCGCTGGAAGGTAAGACCTATGTGCTGACGGGTACCCTTACTGAAATGACACGGGATCAAGCCAAAGAAAAGCTGCAACAATTAGGTGCTTCGGTAACGGGTAGTGTCTCTAAAAATACCGATTGTTTGGTGGCGGGACCTGGCGCCGGTTCCAAGCTTGCAAAAGCAGAAAAGCTAGAAGTACCCGTCATTGATGAAGCTCAGCTACTGGCCTTATTTGATGATTATGAAGACCTTTTATAGTGTTTTACTGCTACTTTTGTTAGGGGGATGCGTCACTTCACCACCCCGCCAAGTCGATAATCTTTGCGGAATCTTTAAAGAAAAACGTGGATGGTACAAAGAGGCTAAGCAGGCAGAAAAACGTTGGCGTTCACCTGTGCCAACATTGATGGCCATCATGCATCAAGAGTCTAAATTTCGCGCAAAGGCTAAGCCAGCCAGGACCCATATTTTATGGGTCATACCTTGGACGCGGCCGAGCGATGCTTATGGTTACCCACAGGCCTTAGATAGCACCTGGAATTGGTACAAGAAGAGCACCGGTCAGCGTGGGGCTGATCGCGATGATTTTGCTGATGCCATTGATTTTATTGCTTGGTACAATGCTCAAAGCCATAAAGTGAATGGTATTCGTTTAGATGATACCTATAGCCTTTACTTGGCTTATCATGAAGGTCACGGTGGATATAAGCAGAAAACCTATCAGTCGAAAGGCTGGTTGAAAAGCGTTGCGACTAAAGTGTCTCGCAATGCACAGCGTTATCAAACGCAGCTAAAAGGTTGCGAAAAAAATCTTGATAAAGGTTTTTCTCTTTGGCCTTTTTAGCGTGATTCTTCATACAAAATATAAAATTTACTACTTGAAAGCATAAAAATAAGTAAAATAGTGCACCAGATCCCAGTTAATCGATGCATTTTTCGATATTCTATCGCTTGGGTAGGAGCTTTAACTCTTGGGTTGAGACGCCTATCTTTTCAGGACAAAATAAAGTAATAAGAGGTTTTTGTGGACCAGGAATCAATTGTTTACGGCTGTATTAAGGGATCATCGTCACTGACGACAAGTGAGCTGTTTCAGCAAACCACAGTTAACAAAAAAGCTATTTTAGCGTTGCCATCCGTTGATCAATGGCCAGTACTAACACAAGAAATGTTTTCCATTCCTCGCTTTCAAATGGATGATGGCTTGGGGAAAACCAATGTTATCCACTTTGGTTCTTCTTACTGCGGTATTGAATACGAATGGAATGAGTGGATTAAAAAATTTGAAGCCCTATTGAAGGCCATGTATTGGCAGTCTGCCGTCGTTCATCTAGAAACAGAATTAACGGGTTTACATACCTTTATGTGGGAAAGCGTAGACAATAACCACGTACCAGGAAGCGATGATTTCAATATTCGCTGTGAGTGGAATCATGAGTTAGGATTGGTCGAAAGCACTGCATGACGGCCCTAAACGCTGAGTTTATTCAACAATTAAAACACTTTTCTCCCGAGCTGATATTTTTCGATATTGATGGCACCTTGCTAGATACACAAGGACATTATTCACCCGCCTTGGCTCAACAGCTTCAGCGTCTGCACAATGCTGGGATTAAATTGGCAATTGCTTCTGGCCGCCCCGCGATAGCAGCGCAATTCTTATTTGATTCCCTACCTTTACACAGTGCGGGATTATTTTGTACGGGTGCTGAGCTATATGACCCAACAACCAAAACACACTTACACCTCCACCATTTGAACAAGGATACGCTGGAAACCTTACTTACTGATATTAACAACGTCGGACTCTATTGCGAGTGCTACACGCCAGACTTCTATACGGCAGGGCAGGATAAGGATATTGCGGATATTCATAGCCAACATTTGCGAGTAAAACCAACAGTATCGTCCCTAGACAAAGTCCTTACTTCAGACCTTCACATAACAAAACTATTACTAGGTGCTGCTACGCCAGATGCCAAGCTAGCTCTTTCGAATCTTGCAGAACGTTACACAGAATTTGAATTCGCATTTGCCCACTTTTTAGCAAGGCCCGATTGGGTATTTGCCAGTGTAGTGAGTCGGATGGCTTGTAAAAAAGCCGGTTTTAAACAGTTAGTGTCTTACCATAATACTGAGCCATCACGGGTAATGGCCTTTGGCGATTCACATTCAGATTCGGTTTTCATACAGCAAGCCGGTTTAGGTATTGCGATGGGTAATGCTGATGATGATCTTAAAGCTTTGGCCAATGCGGTAACGCTTAGCTCCGATAAGGATGGTGTTGCCGAAGCCTTATCGCACTTGTTTATTGAATAGTTTAGTTGTCTATTTAAGTTATTGAATTAATTGCTTTTTATAATTTTTTTGGCTAAGTTAATAAAAGAGTGGCCAAGTTAGATAAGACATCGTTGTCGATATTAACTAAACCAAAAGAATAATGACGAGAAGATCTTAAAAAGGGGCGTACGATGGACCACCATGAAACCATCAGTGAATTATTCTCCAGCGTTTGCCAGCACTACCAGAATCACCCAGCATTCACTTGTTTAGGCAAGACCATTACCTTCAAAGAATTGGATTCCCTAAGTCGGGATTTTGCAACCTATTTACAACACCATACCACTTTGGCGCCAGGTGATCGCATGGCGGTGCAATTGCCCAATATTCTTCAATATCCCGTTGTGTTATACGGTGCGTTGAGGGCAGGTGTTGTGCTAGTTAATACGAACCCTTTGTACACCGGCCCTGAGTTAGAGCACCAGTTACATGACTCTGGTGCAAAAGTCTTAGTTGTATTGGCAAATTTGGCAAAAGCGGCGGAAGCGGTCATTGATAGAACCAATATCCAACATGTTATTGTGACGGAAGTGGGGGATATGCATGGTTTCCCTAAGAGGCAGATTATTAATGGTGTGTTGCGCTATGTTAAGAAGCAAGTCCCGGACTGCCAGTTTCCTTCATCTGTAAAGTTTCGCCGTGCGCTAGAGCTGGGTGCACGCGATAATTTTGTGGAAGTTCCTAGAAAAGCTGATGATCTTGCCTTTCTGCAATATACGGGTGGTACTACCGGTGTTGCTAAGGGCGCTATGCTGTCCCATGGGAACTTACTGTCTGACATGCAACAAATTTTAATGTTGTGGGGCGATAGTTTAAAACCGGGCGCTGAAAACTTTTTGGCGCCATTACCGCTCTATCATATCTATGGTTTTACCATGCATTGCATGGTTTTATTTGCTATCGGTTGTCAAAGTGTATTGGTACCTAACCCACGTGATATCGATAATGTTATTGCTACATTTAGAAAAAATAAATTAACCGGTATGGTGGGTTTAAACACCTTATTTGTCGCGTTAGCGCGGCATCCTGATTTCAAAAAATTAGATTTTTCTTCTTTAAAAATTACGACCTCAGGTGGTATGGCCTTAGCAGAAGATACGGCAAAAACTTGGCATGAGATAACCGGCACACAAATTGTAGAAGGCTATGGTTTGACGGAGACCTCTCCGGTTGTTACCTCTAATGATCCCAGTGCGCCTTTAATGAATACCATTGGTTTCGCCTTACCTGATACCGAATTAAAAGTGATAGATACGGAAGGAAACGCTTTACCAACGGGCGAGGCAGGGGAATTATGTGTTCGTGGCCCTCAAGTTATGTCGGGGTATTGGCAGTGCCCTGAAGCGACCGCTGAAGTCTTAACCAGTGACGGTTGGTTGATGACGGGTGATATTGCGACAATTGATGAAGCGGGTTATGTGCGTATTGTCGACCGGAAGAAAGATATGATCATTGTTTCAGGGTTTAATGTCTATCCTAACGAAGTAGAAAATGTGCTGGTATCTCACCCCGAGATTGTAGAAGCAGCTGTGATAGGTGTTCCCGATGAAAGCAGTGGCGAAGCGGTGAAAGCGGTTATTGTTAGGGTAGAGGGTAGTACGATAGAAGACGATGAAGTCAAAGCCTATTGTAAAACCGCATTGACTGCGTACAAAGTTCCTCGTTTTTATGAATTTCGCGATGCGCTACCAAAAACCAATGTAGGTAAGGTTTTGCGTCGGGAGCTGAGAGATAAGAGCCCAAGATAAATGATGTTTAAGGCTGAGATATGAGCATACTTGAAAATAATACCGCTTTAGTTTTGTCCGGTGGGGGTGCCAGAGCATCGTATCAAGTAGGCGTGCTACAGGCCTTGAAAGACATTTTGCCCCCTCAAACCAACCCTTTTCCTATTATTGCGGGTACTTCGGCAGGTGCGATTAATGCGGTGTCCTTGGCCTCAACGAGCGATGATTTTCAGCAGGGCGTCGAAAAACTACAAAGACTATGGGCAGGACTTTCGCTTGAGCATGTTTTCAGAACGAGTTGGCAGGACCTTTATGGAGGCGTGTATCGACTCGCTCGTTCCTTCTTTCATGAGGGTGTCGACTACCATCGGCCACTGAGCCTTTTGGACAATTCACCGCTCAATAGTTTTCTTAAACAAAATATTTACTTCCCGGGGATTCAAGAGAATATTGATCACGGTATTCTTAAGGCGATTTCAGTGGCTGCGCTGGGGTACAGCTCTAGTAATTCAGTGAATTTTTTTCAAGGTGAAGAGGGCTTGGAAGAATGGCAGCGTTTTCGGCGAGTTGGCGTCAGCACACAAATAGGTATGGAACATTTACTGGCCTCTTCAGCTATTCCGCTGATATTTCCGACGGTACGCATTGGTAATGAGTACTTTGGTGACGGCGCTATGCGTCAACTGGCACCTATTAGCCCCGTCTTGCATCTAGGAGCTGATAAGGCTTTTATTATTGGTGTCAGTGGCAATCGTGCGAGGAACATAAAGCAACGTCGAAGTACACCGGCAAGACACCCGCCTTCCATAGCACAAATGGCTGGGCAGATGTTAAATAATACCTTTATTGATAGCTTGGAAGCCGATATTGAGCATCTAGAGCGAGTCAATGGTTTAGTGAGTTTATTACCGGAAGAGGTGCTGTTGGAGCAAAATTTACCACTGAGACCCATCAAGACCTTAGTAATCTCTCCTTCAAAAGCCTTAGATAAAATAGCCGGACGCCATATCCGCTATTTGCCAAAAAGCTTACGTTTTTTCTTGAGATCTTCCGGTGCAACAGCCAGACGTGGCGGTTCAGGTATTACCAGTTATTTACTGTTTTCACCGTCATTTATTAATGAACTGATTGAGTTGGGCTACCAAGATGCGATGTGGGAAAAGGAAGCAATTCAGGAATTTTTTTGGAACTAAAAAAGGGCAAAACCTTTAAGATTTTGCCCTCTTGTTTAACGAACCCTAAGCTTAGATAGCGACGATATCTTCAGCTTGTGGGCCTTTTTGGCCGCTAGTCACGGTGAATTCTACGCGCTGGCCTTCTGCTAGAGTTTTAAAACCAGAACCAGAGATTGCGCTGAAATGAGCAAATACGTCTGGGCCAGACTCTTGTTGAATAAAACCAAAACCTTTCGCTTCGTTAAACCATTTAACCGTACCAGTTACTTTGTTAGACATAATACATCCTATTGAAAAAAATAAATAATCGTGCTCTCTCCCGAAGGGTAGAGCGGTTGAGCAGGAAATAGATCTATTACTTAAAACTTTAGGACGAGGTGTTACCTATAACTTCGATACGCTTAAAATAAATAGAGTGTTCTTTTTCTAGCATTGGCGATTGTACGCCCATTAAATGGCATGTCAAACGATTTTGGGAACCCCGTCAATGTATGGTTTAAACCTTGTTTTGATCTGGATCAATACCTCTATTTTTTTGCATTGTTATAGTGCAAATACACCGAATTGGAGGCTCTTATGTATATAGACGGCGTTATTCTATTCAGTTTATTGATGATTGCTTTGATTTTAGTAATGATGGTTTATGTCGGAATTTATGCCTATAAGCATATTAAACTCGATACACAAAAGTCTGAAGAGAGAACTCATTCTGCTGAGTTTAAAGGAAATTGGCTGCCTTAAAGCAATTTTTTACATTAAGCCTGAAAACATTCACAAGGATGTGAGGGCATTTTGGCCTTTGATGAGTATAAGACTTTAGTAGAAAGCGGCATTGATTAGGCTTTTTGTGTAAGTCTCTTTTGGTTCTGATAACACTTGTTCAGTCGTACCAAATTCAATAAATTTTCCTTCTTTCATCACCGCCACTTCATGGCTAATGGCTTTAACAACTTCAAGATCGTGGCTGATAAATATATAGGATAAGCCCCTTTCTTTTTGTAGATGTTTCAACAAATCAATAACCTGAACTTGTGTGTTTCTATCGAGGGCT